>CAZMKX010000214.1:0-6593 GCA_964566375.1 uncultured Myxococcales bacterium | reverse complement strand
GCTGCTCGGCATGCCGGGCACGGCGGGCTTCATCGGCAAGTTCCTGATCTTCAGCTCCGCGGTCGAGACGGGGCTCGAGACGGGCAACAGCTCGCTCGTCTGGCTGGTGGTGATCGCCGTCCTGAACAGCGCGATCTCGCTCGGCTACTACCTGCGCATACCCGCGACGATGTACTTCTATCCCGCGCGCGAGGACGCACAGCCCGGACAGGCGACGTTCTTCGAAGGCGTGGTGCTCGCGTCCTGTGCGGCGGCGATCCTCCTGCTCGGGCTTCTTCCGCAGGACGCGCTGCCCGGCGTGACGACGCTCCTGCAGATGGCCGACGTGAACGTGCTCCAGCTCGCGAGCGACGCCGCGGCGACGCTCGCGCCCTGAGCGCGCGCGTGAGTCCCGCCGCCGAGGACGTGCGGCCGCCGCTGCCGCCGTTCACGCGCGAGACGGCCACGCAGAAAGTGCGCATGGCGGAGGACGCCTGGAACGGTCGCGACGCCGTGCGCGTCTCGCTCGCCTATACGCCGGACAGCCGCTGGCGGAACCGCACCGAGTTCCCGCGCGGTCGCGCGCAGATCGTCGCGTTCCTCGAGCGGAAGTGGGCACGCGAGCTCGACTACCGGCTGATCAAGGAGCTCTGGGCGCACGACGGGAACCGGATCGCGGTCCGCTTCGTCTACGAGTTCCGCGACGACTCGGGGCAGTGGTACCGCGCGCACGGGAACGAGAACTGGGAGTTCGACGCCGACGGCCGGATGTCGGCACGCCACGCGAGCATCAACGATCGGCCCATCGCCGAGTCGGAACGGATCTTCCGCTGGCCGGCCGGCCGGCGCCCCGACGATCACCCCGGTTTGACCGAGCTCGGCCTCTGAGCCGAGCGGAGGCGTGACGTGAAGCGAGCCTCGAGCGAAGTCGACGCGCTGCTGAAGGAGCTCGCGGGTCACGGGCCGGGCGATCTGAACCCGCGTCTCGAGCAGCTGCGGGAGCTGATCGCGGCCGATCGGAACGGTCCGCTGCAGCTCGTGAACCTGCTCACCTACCGCGAGACCGCGCGCTACCCCGCGCAGCACGAGCTCGCGGCTCGGAATCTCACCGGCGCAGCCGCCTACGGCCTGTACGGTGCCGTTGCGCTCGCGCACGTCACGAAGCGCGGCGGACGGCTCGTGGCCTGGAACGACCTCGTGCAGAGCCTGGTCGGCGAGTCGGACGGCTGGCAGCAGATCGCGATCATGCAGTACCCGAACACGCAGGCGTTCATCGACATGCTCCGCGATCCGGACTACCAGGCGGCGCTCGTGCACCGCGAAGCCGGTCTCGCGAAGACCGCAATCTGGGTGACTCGTCCACTGCTTCCGACGTCCGCCGCTTGAGCCCGCGCGCGACGCAGCTTCTTGCCATCTCGGGCAGCTTGCGCGCTGCCTCCTCGAACACCGCCATCCTGCGCGCGGTCGGGATGCTCGCGCCCGCGGGTGTGAGCGTGGCGCTCTACGACGGCATCGGCGCGCTTCCGCACTTCGATCCGGACGCCGACGTCGACCCGGCGCCGCGCGAGGTCGCCCGCTTCCGCGCGGCGCTGCGCGCTGCCGACGCCGTGATCGTCTCGAGCCCCGAGTACGCGCACGGCGTTCCCGGCGCGCTCAAGAACGCGCTCGATTGGATCGTGTCGAGCGGCGAGTTCGCGGACAAGCCGCTGGCATTGCTCACCACGTCGCGCTCGCGCTACGCGGATGCGCAGCTTCGCGAGATCCTCACCGTGCTGATGGCGCGAATCGTTCCCGAGGCGTCGCTCGCGCTCGAGCTGTGGTCGAACCGCGTGGACGCGGACTCGATCGCCGCGCACGCGGACGTATCGACCGCACTTCGCGCCGCGCTCGAAGCGCTCGTGACCGCCGCGCGCGCTACGAGCTAGCGCGGGCTACGGGCGCGGACGACCCGGGTGTTCGACCAGCGGTCGTGCCAGCCGACGGGATTCCTCTCGCCGAGAAACGAGAACGCGTCGAACGGAACCAGGCGCGAGAGGGTCCTTCCGAGAATCTGCCCCGAGGTCGCGCGTCCGCCGCGCGCGGACACGACCCGTGTTCCGGTGAGGAGCTTCGCGGGCGTGCGGCCCGTCAGCGCCTCGGATCCGCCGAAGTACACGAGCGACAGCGCGAGGCCGAAGCCGAAGTCGTCGAGAAGCTCGAGCCGCGTCTCGTCCGCGAGCGCGACGCCGATCCCGATCAGGAAGCTGAAGAGGTACGTTCCGAGCGTGTCGAGCAGCAGGTTGGAGAGCCGCTGGCCGCTCGAAGCGAGATCCGCCGAGGCCGGCGGCGCCTCGGGCGCCTCGAGCCGGCTCGCGGGCGGAGCGTACGGATTCGCTTCGGAATCCATCGACCGGAGCGCGCCGCCCGCTACGGCACGCCGTCTTCGTTGGGATCGTAGTCGATGCGAATCACCTCGGTCTGGTTCGAGTAGCGATTGCGTGTGAACACGATGATGCCGACACCCTTGTAGCGGTAGTCCAGACGCGACGTGTCCGGGCCGTAGTAGAAGGGGATGAAGGCCTTGCCGGTGATGTAGTTCTGCTGCGTCGTGGGCGCGCCCATGATCTCGACGACCTGCGGCTCCGTCATGCCGACGGTGACCTTCGCGAGCTTGCTGCCGGGCGGGGCAGGGCGTCCCGGGGGCTCTCCGGATTCTGCGGCCTTCTCCTCGGCGGGCGCGGCGGTCTGCGCCGGGGGAGGCGTTGCGGCGGGCGCGGCGGCTGCGGGTGCGGGTGCCGCGGCGGGGGCGACGCCCTTCACGTACTTCGATGCCACGTAGCCCTTCGCGCCGGAAGCCGACTCCACGTAGATCCAGCCGCCCGCCTCGGGCTGCGGAGCGTTCGCGCGCTCGCCCTTCTTGAGCGAGCCGACGACCGCGCCCGTCGGGGACGCCGTCGCGCGGATGTTGAGACTCGTGGCGGTCGACTCGACCATCGGCACCGCCGCGGGCGCGGGCGCGGCGGCCGCTGCAGCCGGCGCCGCTTCCGGCTCACCCTTCGAAGCACAACCCGTGAACGCGACTCCGATGCACGCAAGACCGATCGCGACCCTGAACCGTGTCATGTCGGAACCCCCATCGAGGGACGAACGGCGATGCCGCACCCCCGCGCCCGATTCTAGCCCGACGGCGCGGCGTTCGCGCTGGAATTCCGCGCGCTCGAGACCGGGCACGCGCCGGCGCGCGCCTGATACCTTGATCCGCGATGCGGCTGCTCTACCTCGACATCGACACGCTCCGCCCCGATCACCTCGGCTGCTACGGGTACCACCGGAACACCAGCCCGAACATCGATCGCGTGGCCGCCCGGGGCGTGCGATTCGCGCGCTGCTACGCCTCCGACGTCCCTTGTCTGCCGAGCCGAACCGCTCTCCTCACTGGGCGCTTTGGTACACACAACGGTGTTGTCGGACACGGCGGGACGGCGGCGGAGCTCTTCGTCGAGGGCCGCGATCGGGGCTTCTGGTCGACGCTCGGCCGCACGAGCTTCCCGGCGCTGCTCGCCCGGCGCGGGCTGCACACGGTCACGCTCTCGTCGTTCGCGCAGCGGCACTCGGCGTTTCACTGGCACGCCGGCTTCCAGGAATCGAACACGGTCGGGAAAATGGGACTCGAGACGGCGGACGAGGTCGCTTCGCTCGCGCTCGACTGGCTCGGCCGGAACGCGAAGCGCGGGGACTGGTTCCTGCACGTCCACCTCTGGGATCCGCACACGCCGTACCGGACTCCGCTGGAGTTCGGCGAGCCGTTCGCGTCCGAGCCGCTTCCGGCGTGGCTCACCGAGGAGGTGCGCGCGGCGCACTGGCGCGGCGCCGGTCCGCACTCCGCGCAGGAGACGATCGGTTTTCGCGACGTCGCGCCGGCGCACGCGCGGCATCCGCGCCAGCCGGTGAGCGCGAGCTCGATGGCGTCGGTGCGCGCGATCATCGACGGCTACGACACCGGGGTTCGCTACGCGGACCTGCACGTGGGGCGGATCCTCGACGAGCTCGCGCGTCAGGGTGTCCTGGACGACACGGCGGTTCTCATCTCGGGCGACCACGGCGAGACGCTCGGCGAGCTGAACATCTACTCGGATCACCAGACCGCCGACGAGCACGTCGCCCATCTTCCGCTGATCCTGCGCTGGCCCGGCGCGGGCCCTGCCAACGCGGGGCGCGTCGACGCCGCCTTCCACTACCAGATCGACGTCGCCGCCACGATCGTGGAGCTTCTCGGCGGGCGCGTGCCCTCGGGCTGGGACGGCGTCTCGTTCGCGCCGGCATTTCGCGAAGCGCGCGACGACGGACGTCCCTATCTCGTGACCACCCAGGGTGCCTGGACCGCGCAGCGCGGGGTGCGCTTCGACGAGTGGCTCTACCTGCGTACCTGGCACGACGGCTTCCACGACTTCCCCGACGAGATGCTCTTCGACGTCGAACACGACCCGCACGAGCAGCGCGACCTGGCTCGCGCCCGACCCGAGATCACCGCGCGCGGCGCCCGCTTGCTCGCCGAGTGGCACGCCGAGGTGATGCGGCGCGCCACCCAGGCCGTCGACCCGCTCGAGACCGTGCTCGCGGAGGGCGGACCGTTTCACGTGCGGGGCGAGCTTCCGGCCTACCTCGCGCGCCTGCGCGCGACAGGACGGGATGCGCTTGCAGATCGGCTCGCGCGCGCGCACCCTCGCGACGCGCACTGAACACCAAAGAGCGACATTCGAGGACGAACCCATGACGACCCCGCAATCGCCGATCCTCTCCGGCTTCGGGCACCGCACGACCGCGCGCGAGGTGCTCGCGGGCCGACGCCTCGACGGGATGACGGCGATCGTCACCGGCGGTTACTCGGGCCTCGGGCTCGAGACGACGCGCGCGCTGGCGGAGGCCGGCGCGACGGTGATCGTGCCCGCGCGCAGCCCCGAGAAGGCGCGCGCCGCGCTCGCCGGCATCGCGCGCGTCGAGCAGGAGGCGCTCGACCTCGCCGACCCCGCCTCGATCGACGCGTTCGCGCAGCGGTTTCTCGCCGGGCGGCGACCGCTCCACGTCCTGATCAACAACGCGGCCATCATGGCGTGCCCGCTCACGCGCGACGCGCGCGGCTACGAAGCGCAGCTCGCCACGAACCACCTCGGGCACTTCCAGCTGACGGCGCGCCTGTGGCCCGCGCTCGCGGCGACCGACGGCGCGCGCGTCGTGAGCCTGTCGTCGATCGGCCATCGGCGCAGCGGCGTGAACCTGGACGACCCGCACTTCGAACGCAGCGCCTACGACAAGTGGGAGGCCTACGGCCGCGCGAAGTCGGCGAACAGCTTGTTCGCGGTCGGGCTCGACGCGCGCGGCGAGCGGCACGGCGTGCGCGCATTCGCGGTGCACCCGGGCGGAATCATGACGGACCTGCAGCGCTTCATGCCCGATGCGGAGAAGCGCGCGATGGGCTGGATCGACGAGCAGGGTCGCGTGAACGAGCGCTTCAAGACGACCGAGCAGGGCGCGGCGACGAGCGTCTGGTGCGCGACGAGCCGCCAGCTCGACGGGCAGGGCGGGGTCTATTGCGAAGACTGCGACATCGCGAAGGCGCTGCCGCCGGACGCGCAGACGTTCGACGGCGTTCGCCCCTGGGCGATCGATCGCGCGATTGCCGACCGGCTCTGGGACGCGAGCGAGAAGCTGACGGGCGTGCGCTTCGCGTAGTAGCTCGAGCGCGCGAGCGGCCAGCCGTAGGTCACGCCTCGAGCGCCCTGAAGTGAGCGATCCGTTCAGCGGCGCGCGCACCCGGGTGCCGTCGTCGATCCGCCACCGATCGTGGCACGGCAGTCACGAGGCGCGGCTCGGCCATCGGGGCCGTGCGACAGGCCTCCTACGCGCCCGGGGAACTCACCCCCGACGCACCGGCCGCCAGAGGGATTCGCGCATCGTTCGCGGCGGACGGGATCGACTCGATCGCCGACCCGGAAGCCCGGTTCCGTGAGAAACTTCCGTAGCCGGCAGACGCGCCGGTCGGGAGGACTGCATGCCCAAGCCGTTCGGCGGCAGGATCGGTCGGACGTTCGACGACTCGGCAGCGTGGTGGCCGGCGCTGCCGAAGTCGCCGGACGGAGCGCCGAACATCGTGATCGTGGTGCTCGACGACGTCGGCTACGCACAGCTCGGCTGCTATGGCTCGGACCTCGCGACCCCGACCTTCGACCGGCTTGCCGCGGGCGGACTGCGCTACGCGAACTTCCACACGACGTCGCTGTGCTCGCCCACGCGCGCCTGCCTGCTGACCGGCCGCAACCACCATGCGAACGGAATGGGGCGCATCGCGGACTTCCCGAGCGGCTTTCCAGGGTACGACGCCGTGATCCCCAGGGAGAACGGCTTCCTCCCCGAGATCCTGCGCGCGCAACACTATGCGACGTATGCCGTCGGCAAGTGGCATCTCGCGCCGACGACCGAGACGACGATGGGGAGCCCGCGCGACAAGTGGCCGCTCGGGCGCGGGTTCGAGCGCTTCTACGGCTTCATGGGCGGCGAGACGGACCAGTACCATCCGGATCTCGTTCACGACAACCACCAGGTCGATCCGCCGCGCACGCCGGAGCAGGGATATCACC
>CAZMKX010000213.1:0-6606 GCA_964566375.1 uncultured Myxococcales bacterium | reverse complement strand
GGCAGCGCGGCCTCGATCGCCTTCTGGATGCGTGCGTGGACGAGCGGATCGTCGAGCCGCGGATCGCCGGACCCGGGGATCGCGTCCTTCTGCCACGACCACGTCCGCAGCGCGCCGAAGTCCGCCTCCGGGTCCCAGTCCGCGCTGACCGAGACGGTCGTGCAGCCGGCGAGAACGACGAAGCAGCCGAGAAGCCGGACGAGGCGCGCAAGCACGATCGACCCCCTGCGAAGCTCGGGATTGAGTTTAGCCCGTCCGATCGACTACAACCCTCGCGTGTACCACGCGCTTTTCTCCGGGCTGATCGCATCCAGCCTCTTCCTCGGGATGCTCGTCTGTCACTCCATCGGCCGGCGGATCGGGGAGCGACGCCTGGCCGAGGACGCGGAAGGCGCGCGAATGGGGATCAGTGCCGTCGTCGGTGCGGTGTTCGCGCTGGTCGGGCTCGTGATCGCGTTCACGTTCTCCGGCGCCGCCGCGCGCTTCGACGCGCGGCGGTCGCTGATCGTCGACGAGGCCAACGCGATCGGCACGGCCTGGCTCCGCATCGACACGCTCTCGACGGAGGCGCAGCCCCCGCTGCGAGAGCTGTTCCGGCACTACCTCGACGCCCGCCTCGAGGCCTACCGCAACATCCACGATCTGGACGTCGCGCAGGCCTCGCTCGCGAAAGCCGCGGGCCTGCAGGAACGGATCTGGAAGGCGGCGCTGGCTTCGAGCCGGGAGTCCGAGATGAGCCAGGCGCCGATGCTCCTGCTGCCCGCGCTGAACCAGATGTTCGATGTTGCCAGCACGCGCGCGATGGCGGCGCAGATGCACCCGCCGGCGATCATCTTCGGGCTGCTCTTCGCGCTGGCGCTCGCCGCTGGGCTCTTCGCCGGCTACGACATGGCCGGCGGCAGGAGGCCGAGCCTGCTGCACCGCATCGGGCTCGCGCTGACCCTGTCGCTCTCCGTCTACGTGATCCTCGACCTCGAGTATCCGCGCCGCGGGCTGATCCGGCTCGACGCGGCGGACCAGGTCCTGCTCGACCTGCGCGCGGGCATGGACTGAGCGCGCGTCAGGGCGCGACGCACCCCGGCGTGCCGCGGTCGACGCACAGCCGGAATCCGAGTCGGTCCGCCCAGTACGCGAGGGCCACGTCGACGTCTTCCCACTTGTTCCAGACCTGATTGGGGTTCTTCGTGCCGACGCGGCTGTCGGCGGCTTCGAAGAGCAGCATCCCCGTCGTCGCGTCGGTCGCCTTCAGCTCAGCGCTCGCCTCGCCGACGAACGCAGGCCGTCCGGTCGCGACGGCCTTCAGCGTCGAGACCGCGAGCCCGACGGGTACGATCGTCGAGACCGTGTCGAGGACGGGGTACGAGCTCTCCGCGCTGGTCAGGGCCGCGGCGATGCGCATCGTGTTCGGCTCGGGCGCCGTCACCATCGTGTAGTCCTTCGCGAGCCTGGTGTACATCAGCTCGTAGAGGCGGTTCGCGATCGTGACGCGGTCCTCCTTCGACAGGTCATTCATCTGCGAGCCTTCCGCGGTCCAGATCGTCACCGGCTCGAGCAGGATCTTGGTGTAGCTCTTGATGTCGGCATCGGGGTTCTGGTAGACGAGCAGCGCGCCGCCCTCGGGGCCCGGCTTCAGGATCGAGTAGTCGCCGAGGAATCCCGACTGCTTCACGTCACGCGCCTGGCGCGTCGTTCCGCAGGCAGTGAGCGCGAGACACACGAGAGCGGTCGCGAGAGTGATTCTGGTCATTTCAATCCAAAGGTTAGGGTGGATGGGTCGGCGAGATTGCCTTTGATGAGCTTCGGAAGCACGGGCACGATCGAGAGCTGGAAGTTCCATTTCTGACCGAACTGGTCGGGCCGGGCGACCATGTACTGCGCCGCGAGCTGGATCTTGATCGGGAGCTTTCCGAACTTCTGGACCTTGCCGACGGAGACGCCGATCGGCACGGTCCAGACGTCCCCGGCGTCGGCCTTCCAGTTGGCCAGGATGTTGCCCGAGTAGCCCACGCTCCAGCCGTCCTTCAGGAAGATCGCGGCGACGGGCTGGAGATTCAGCTGACTCGTGCTCTCCCGGCTGCTCCCGGCGCCCGAGAACGAGTACCACTGCTGCGGAAACAGGGCGAGGATCCAGTGCTCGTCCAGGTAGCCGAAGAGCCCCGCCGGCCCGGCCTGGTACTTTCCCTGGCCGGTGTACTCGGAGTTCGCGGTCGGGAAGATGAACGTCGGGCCCAGGCCGAAGAGCCAGCTTCCCGCGAGCTTCGGGCTCGGCGAGATCAGCTCGAGCAGCACCGTGTCGCCGAACGTCTCCGAGCGCGTCCACTCGATCGGGAAGCGGTTCTCGACCGGGTGCGGCACCGAGTTGAAGGCGGTCACGACGGGACGCGTGATCAGGTTCCAGTCGTCGTTGATCGCGACCGGCATCACGGGCTGGAAGTTCAGGTTCGAGTTCCAGCGCTCGCTCTCGCCCGGACCGACGTCGATCAGGTAGTTGTTCTGCTGGAACGCGATCGACCAGAGCGAGCTCACGGGGTTGGCGAGCTGCTTGTTGAGCTCGTCGGTGGATGGACCGCCCGCTTCCGACTCCGCCGCCGGCGGCTCCTCGGCGCGAACGGTCGCGGCGACGAGGACCAGAAGCGCGGCAAGAAGTCGGAGCTGCATCGTTCCTCCCGAGAGGGAGCTTTGTAGCCGAACGAACTGCCGTTTCCAGTGCGTACGCGGTGTATTCTGGCGCGCGATGACTACTCCTACGCAGCCCGTTCGCTCCGACCGCCGGCGCGGCGCCTGGCTTGCCGGCGCGCTCGCGCTCGGCGCGTTCGCGCTGGCAGTCGCGCTCCTGAAGGGAAGCGCGCAACCCGTCGCCCGACACATCTCGGTTTCGGCCGGCTACGACGGCACGACCCGCGCGCTCGTCGCCCACCTGCTCGCGCAGGAGGTCCGCAGGCGGGGCCTCGAGGTCGACGTCGTCTCGAGCGAGAGCTCCGGCGACGAGCTGCGACGCGTCGACGCCGGCGAGATCGACTTCGCGCTGGTCTCGGGCGCGTTCCGCCACCGCGGCTACCCGGAGGTTCGCGAGGTGGCCGCACTGTTCCCGGAAGCGCTGCACCTGCTGGTGAAGGCCGAGTACGCCGAGCGGATCGGCGAGAGCCTGGCGGGTCTGCGCGGGCTGCGCGTGGATCTCGGCCCGCCGGGCTCGGCGACGGCGGGCCTGGCGACGGAGGTGCTCGACTTCGCGGGCGTCGGCTGCGGCGCCGCGCCGGCCGCCGACGCGTGCACCGCGGCGAGCCTCCCGGTGGGTGAGCTCGAGGGACTCCTCGAGCGAGGCGATGCGAGCGCGCTCCCCGACGCCGTCTTCCACCTGGCGACGGTTCCGTCGCTGGTCGCGATGCAGCTCGTGCGCGCGTACGGCTTTGCGCTGGTGGGGCTCCCATTCGCCGAGGCGTTCCGGCTCGACGCGGTGCTCGACTCCGAGTCGGAGTCGGCCCAGACCGCCAGGATCGAGCGGCGCTTCACTCTGCCGGTCGAGATTCCCATCTACACGTATCGCACCGACCCGGCCGTGCCCACGGAGCCGCTCGTTACTCTCGGCGCGCGCCTCGTCCTGGTCGCGAACCGGCGAATCTCGCCCGCGACGGTCGAGACGGTGCTCGACGCGATCTTCGAATCCCGCTTCGCGCACATCCCGCAGCCGCCCTTGAAGCGCTCGCTCCTGGAGCTGCCGCCGCGTCACCCGCTGCACGACGGGACGACGGCGTTCCTGAGCCGGCACCGGCCGTGGATCTCGGGGGGGGACGTCGACCGATTGGCGAACACGCTCAGCGTGGTCGGCGCGCTCGTCGGTGGAGGCCTGTTCCTGTGGCAGAGCCTGCGCCAGCGCGTGAGCGCGCGGCGCGACGAGCTGTTCGGGAGGTACCAGCTGCAGATCGCGGCGCTCGAAGGCCGCGTCGTCGAGCTCGAGCTCGCGGCGAAGCTCACGCTCGAGCCGCTCATCACCCTGCAGCGCGATCTGCTGAAGCTGAAGAGCGAGGCGCTCGCGCGCTATGCCGCCGGCGAGCTCGGCAACCAGGCCGCGCTCACGGATCTCCTCGTCCCGCTCAACGCCGCGCGCGATCACGTCGCGTCGCTCCTGCTGCACGTGCGCGACAACCTCGAGGAGCAGGCGGAGTCGCAGGGGCGCTCGACGCAGGACGTCTGGGAGGAGGCTGCGGAGCGCGGGGAGGCGGAGGGATCTTGAGTCGGGCGGCTCACCCGGGTCGGCACCGCGATCAGAACGGGAGCGGATACACGAAGTTCAGCCACGAGTACGCGCGGATCTCGATCTTCCGCAGGGCCGCGAAGCCGCCCCCGCCCGTGTAGATTGCCGGTGCCGCGGCTGCACCCATGAGGAACCTCGACGGCTCCTCGTCGTCGAGACGGATCGCGACCGCAAACTGGCCCTGCGGCACGGTGGGCGGAGCCGCCTCGAAGTCGGGCAGCACGCCGCTCGGCAGAAGCTGCCCTGCCCTGCTCGCGCGCCAGATGCTCTCGACCTTGCCGGGAAAGATCTGGCCCGGATAGAGATCGAACGCTACCTCGACCGGCCGACCGGGCTCGACGTACTTCGGTTCTCCTGGAAACGGCGCGCGAGCAGGTAGCGATCCGCGTCGCAGCTGAACGGCGCCGTCGCCCCGCTCGGTAGTCGCCCGACTCCATTCCGGGGCGGACCTGCAAGTTGGCGATCCGGCCGTCCTCGGGCGCGACGAGCGTCGTTCTCGTACGGCCGGCGGTCGAACTGGAAGAGCCGCTGGCCCTTCACCACGTGCAAGCGGGGCTCGACGAGAACCGCCGTCATGAGCGTGGGGTCGCTCAGCCGCGGCACCAGCTGGATCGTGTGCTGGATCATGCGCGTCTGCGTCGAGCACGACGTGACGAGGCGCAGCCCGATCATGAAGATGAAGAGCAGGTGGAGCTCCACCAGGTTCGCGACGAAGCCCCGAGGATGCTGAACTGGAGCCAGCGGAAGCGGAAGAAGACCAGCCGGAAGGCCGGCCCGAAGACGAAGCAGGTCGCGAGGCCGATGACTATCGGTGCGCTCCTTCTCGGGCTCGGTTTCGGGCGCGGGCGACGTGGCCCAGATCGATCGGCCCGAGAGCCGCGCGATCGTCGGCTGGGAAGCGCCGGATTTCGACGATGTCTGTGGGCTCGAACGCCCGGATGAACGCCGGGATCCAGGGGACGACCGCGAGGAATCCCGCCCAACCCATCACCTTCACGGCCCCGGCATCCGGGTGGTTCCGCGCGATCGCGATCTGCACCGGGAGCTGCGCCAGGACCACAAGCGCGGCGACGCTGCCGGCGTCGGCCCTACTTCTCGAACGAGAAGATCCTTCTCCAGTCGTTCTTCATGCTGACCACGACCCAACCCTGCTTCTGCGCCTGGTCGTAGAGCGCCTGCGTGAACGTTCCCACTTTGCTGTCGGGCAGCTTCTGCGCGGGGCCGTACGCGTACTCGCGCGACGCGTCGTCGTGCAGCACGAGCATCGCAAGACGCGCGCCGTCACCGGCCGTGGTGTACTCGAGCATCTCTTTGTCACCCGTCGAGTTGCCGAACGCCGCCTGCGGCCGGCGTCCGATCATCAGGTGGATTCCTTCGGGCTTGCCGGCGTTGTTGTCGTTGAGCAGCAGCTTCGGCTCCTTGGTGAGGAACGGCTTGCCGTCCTTCGCGTAGCCGTACTTCGTTCCGCCGGCGGTGCCGACCACTTGCTCGGGCGGAATCCCGTAGGTCTGCTCCGAGTAGACGCGCACGAAGTCCTGCCCCCCGCCGGTGACGATGTACGTCTTGTAGCCGTTGGCGCGCAGGTACGTGAGCACTTCCTGCATGGGCTGGTACGTGAGCTCGGTGTAGGGCCGATCGAAGCGCGGCGCTCTGGCCGCCGCGAGCCACTTCGCGACCTCGGCGCGGAAGTCGTCGACCGACATGCCCGTGAGCGTCACGGCCAGGATCTTCTCGAGATCCTTCATGCCGAGCTTCGCGATCGCCTCGCGATTGCCCGACAGCACCGTCTTGAAGGGCTCGGCCTTCGCGAGCTCCGGCTTCTCCTTCGCGAGCGCCCCGACACGGTCGAAGCAGTACATCACTTGCGAGTACATCGGGTGCTCGACCCAGAGCGTACCGTCCTGATCGAACGTCGCGATGCGCTCGGCGGGCGGAACGAAGCTCGCGCTGCCCTGCGTGGTGGTGTCCTTCACGAAAGCGACGATCGCCTGCTTGGCAGCGCCGTCGTTCCAGGATGGCAGTGAGTCACTCTGCGCTTGCGCGCGCGCGCTCACAATGAGAAGAAGTCCGATCACCAAGACAGAGGCTCGACTCACGACATCTCCTCGAGTGCAGGGCGGGCGGTCCCTTTGGACCGCCCGCGCGTCGAATCACGGATGGCGTATCAAGCTCTGGCTCGCAGCGCCCTAGTCTCCGTGTGTGCGTTGCTTCGCGAAGTCCTTCTTCACCTCCTCGAGGACCTGGGCCAGGCTGTAGGACGCCGGGGACTGCAGCGCCGGGAACGGCCCGTAGGACTCGAGCTCCTTCAGCCACAGCGCCTGGCCGATGGGAATGATGTTCCAGTCGTAGATGTA
>CAZMKX010000212.1:2255-6608 GCA_964566375.1 uncultured Myxococcales bacterium | reverse complement strand
CCGCCGTTCTGGATCGGCAGCGGTCCCTTGGGCTGGTGGAACATGAAGTACGCGACGGCCATCTGGCCGCTGCACACGAACGCCGCCAGGCTCGCGCGCACGCCGAGGGCCACCAGCGCGCCGCCGACGAGCTCGATCAAGCCGCCCACCCAGAGCAGCGTGAACAGCGGTGCGGTTGCGCCGGAAGTCCCGCCGAAGCCACCGAGCACGCCCAGGATCTTCTGCGCGCCGTGGCAGGCGAACAGGAACCCCGCCACGATTCGCAGCAGCGCGTGGGAGAGCGGGCCGATTCGCGCGAGCAGGGCGTCCATGACTCACTCCGACCAGGCGAAGCGCGTGCCCGCGGGCGTCTCTTCTCGCACCAGTGCGCCGAGCGAGAGCACGCGTTCCATCTCCGCGGCGGCGAACGCGGGCTTTACGCTCGCGGCCTCGGCGACGGCGGCGACGAGACCCGCGACGGGATCCGTGCGATAGGCCGGAAGCCCCTCGACCACGTCGTCGAGCAGGAGCTTCCAGAGCAGCTGCTGGCGCAGGCGGCGCAGGTACATCTTCCGCTCGTACGGCGGCAGCTGGTCCTTGGCGAACAGGTGATCCTGGTACTGCATGTACCGCTCCATCGTGTCCTCGTACTCGTCGGCGACTTTTTGGATCACCGCCGGCGAGGCGCCCTTCGTGCGCGTCACCACGTGATTCGCGTCGTACTTCGTCCAGTCACTCGTCAGGATCTCGAGCCCGTACTCGGAGGCGCGCTCGCGCACCTCGGTTCCCGGGAACGGCGCCAGGATGTGGAAACCGTACAGCGAACCGAACTCGTTGTGCAGCTCGTTCGCGAACTCGACCGTCCTGCGCAGCGTCTCCTCGGTCTCGCCGGGCAGGCCGATGATGAACGACGCCAGCGCGCTGATGCCGACGTCCTGCGTCATGCGCATCGCTTCCTTCACCTTGGCCAGGTTCGACTTCTTCTTGACCAGGTCGAGGATCTCCTGGCTGCCGCTCTCGACGCCGAAGCAGATCGCCTGGCAGCCGGCCTTGGCCATGGTCTCGACGATCTCCGGGCTGATCGTGTCGACGCGCGAGAAGGCGTTCCAGCGGATTCCCGTGTTGCGGCGCACGAGCTCGCCGCAGACCGCCATGAAGTGCGCGCGGTAGAGCGTGAAGAGATCGTCCTCGATCGTGATCTCGGTGAAGCCGAGCCGAGCGAGCTCTTCGATCTCGTCCACGCACAGGCTCGGGTTGCGGTAGCGCACCTGCCGGCCGGTCCACTGCGGCGCAGAGCAGAACACGCACGCGTACGGGCAACCGCGGCTCGTGACGACGCTCGCGTGACTGTCGAAGGCCAGATAGCGCGCGAGCGGGACCAGATCGCGCGCGGGCGGCGGCAGCGTGTCGAGGTCGTCCTCGAGCGCGCGCTGCGCGTTCTTCACGACGCGGTCGCCGTCGCGAAGCGCCAGGCCGCGAACGTCCCGCACATCCATCCGGCCCTCGAGCGCGCGCACCAGCTCGATCATCGTGTGCTCGCCCTCGCCGATCGCGATGTAGTCGAGCGCGGGCAGGTCGCGGAAGCTGCCCTCGATCTCGAAGCTCACGTGCGGGCCGCCCATCACCACCGGCACCTCGCCGTCGCACTTGCGCACCACCTCGGCGATCGAGGCGGCGATGTGGTGGTTCAGCGTCACCGACGTGATTCCCACCACCTGAGGGCGGAAGCGCGCCATGCGCCGCTCGATCTTCTCGGGCGTCGTGCGCGAGAGCAGAAGGTCGAGGATCTCGACCTCGTGACCTTCGGCGCGCAGTGCCGACGCGACGTAAGGAAGCGTCACGAGGAGTCGCGGGAACTCCTCGAACGGATACGACGGATTGATCAAGAGCACGCGCATGACACCTCCAGACCCGCGACGGAGGTGCACGGGCTTGGGCGCATTCTATCCGGAGCGCGAGCGGATCGTCACGAAACCTGGCGTCTCCGCGCACCCGCCTTCGGCCGCAGCAGCCCCGGTCCGGAGCGCGCGAGAAGCCCGAGCAGCGCGTTCGCGAGCGGACCGTGATGGCCTCCCCGGCGGCGCACGGCGACCACGAGTTGTCCCCCCTCGAGACTCGTGACCGCGATCGCACGCAGGCTGCCTCGCCGCTTCTCGTCCTGGAAGCTGTTGCGCGGCAGGAGGGCGACGCCGAGACCCGCTTCGACGAGCCGCTTCTGCGCAGTGAGACTGTCCACGGGCGTGATTCGCGGGTTCGCCACGCCGGCCGAGACCAGGCGTCGCTCGAGCGATCCCTCCGGATGAAGAGGATCCGCGGGGAAGCCGAGCCACGCGTCCGCCTCGAACGCGCGAAGGTCCGCTACGCGCCGGGCGCGGATGTGATGCGCGGGAGGAACGACGACGAAGGTCTCTTCCTCTCCGATCGGGATCGACTCGATCCGGGGATCGGGGTCGGCGAAGTAGCGCAGACCCAGGTGCACGTCTCCGCGCCGCACCAGCTCGCTGACCTCGCGGCTGTTCGCGGTGCGGAGCTCGATCGAGGACCCGGCGAAGCGAGACTGGAACTTCCGCAACGCGCCGACCAGGTTCGAGTCGGCCAGCGTCCCCACGAGCGCGAGCCGGAGCGCGAGCGGACTCGCGGCCGTCGAGCCGAGCTCGCGCACCGCGCGCTCCCCGTCGCGCAGCGCCGCCAGCGCTGCCTCTGCGTGGGGCAGGAACGCGCGTCCCGCGTCCGTCAGCCGCACGCCCCGGCCGATCCGCTCGAGCAGAACGGCTTCCAGGCTCCGCTCCAGCTGTCGGATCCGGCGGCTGATCGCCGGCTGCGAGCGGTGCAGCTTGCGCGACGCGTCGGTGACGCCGGTGCCTGTCGCGATGCAGACGAAGGAGGCGAGCTCGTCGAGGGTCATTCATGCATTATACTGATGATTTGTCGTCAAAGTATGCATTGGACAGATGAGTCGCCGTTCTCCACGCTGATTCCATGAACGACGCAATCCGAAGGGCCGCGCTGTTTCGCACGCTTCACGAACGGGACGAGCCCCTCCTGCTCCCGAATCCCTGGGATCCGGGCACGGCGCGGCTGCTCGCCCACCTCGGCTTCGAGGCGCTCGCGACCACGAGCCTGGGCGTCGCGAACCGGCTCGGCCGCAGGCGCGCGAGCGCGCAGGAGATCCTCGACGATCTGCGCGACATCTGCGCGGCCACGCCGCTGCCCGTGAACGCCGACCTCGAGAACGGCTTCGCCGACGATCCCGTCGGCGCGGCGAAGATGATCTCGCGGGCATGCGCGTGCGGCGCCTCGGGCGGCTCGATCGAGGACGCGTCGGGGAACCCCGACGCGCCGATCTACGACTTCGACCTGGCGGTGGAGCGCGTGCATGCCGCAGTCGAGGCCGCCCGCGCACTGCCGGCGCCCTTCGTCCTGACGGCGCGCGCGGAGGGACTCCTTTACGGCGTCGGCGACCTCGACGACGTCATCCGCCGTCTCCAGGCCTTCGAGAAGGCCGGGGCCGACGTTCTCTACGCGCCGGGGCTCCGCACCCTCGACGAGATGCGGAGCGTCGTCCGATCGGTGAGCCGGCCCGTGAACGTGGTGATGGGCTTCGCAGACCCGTCGATCACGCTGGCCCAGCTCGCCGGGATCGGCGTGCGCCGCGTCAGCATCGGCGGGGCGCTGTCGCGACTCGCCTTGCGCGCGTTCCTCGACGGCGCGCGCCAGATGCGCGAAGGCCGCTTCTCGTTCGTCGCCGAGATGGCGAGCGTGCAGGAGCTGCGCGCAGCCTTTCTCTAGCCCGGCTCCGCCTCAGCCCGCGACCGCGGGCAGCGCGTCGCCGGCGAAGAACCGGCGCGGGTTCTCGATCAGCAGCGTGTCGATGTCTTCCTTCGTGGCGCCGCCCGCGAGCAGCTGCGGGACGATGTTCCGGGTGAAGTGCGACGGCGTCCAGACCTTCTCCATCTCCGCGAGCATCGCCAGATTCGCGAGCGGCTCTCCCTTCCAGCACCAGACGGTGTCGTGCGACACCACGACGCGCGACGTCGCGCCGCGCTTGATCAGCTTCAGCAGCGACGAGACCCGCTCCCGGTCGGGATGGATGATGTCGAGGCCGAAACGGTCGAACCCGAGGTACGACCCGCCGCGCACGATCTTCATGTGGTAGTCGTGATCGCTCGTGCCGCAGCAGTGGCCGATGATGATGCGGTGCGCGGGCACCCCGAGGTCGGTGAGGAACTTCTGCTGCTCGGGGCCCATCGTGCCCCGGTCGGTGTGCGACGTGATCGGCGCGCCGGTCGCGATCGAGGCCTTCGCCGCTGCCGTGAGCACCGTCCTCTCGTACTCCGTGATCACGCCCGCGCTGGTCGCGATCTTGATGATGCC
>CAZMKX010000212.1:0-2155 GCA_964566375.1 uncultured Myxococcales bacterium | reverse complement strand
ACGATCAGCTCGTCGACGACCTCGTCGGGGATCGCGGCGATCGCCGCCTTCCGATCGCCCTTCTTCCACGCGTCCCACATGCCCTGCAGCTTCGGCCCGCGTCCGAGCCACTCGTGGAAGGCGGCGTACACCGGCACGTTCAGGTACGCGGCGATCGCGAACTTCGCCATGCTGCGCACCTGCGCAGCGTCGGGGTTCGGTACGACGAAGATGCGCGCGACGATCTCCTTGTCGGGCCCCGCCTCCCGCACGTACGGCGCGACCTTCTTGACGTCGTCGGCGGAGAGCCAGTTGATGATCGCGCCGTCGCCCACGCGGCCGGCGAGCCGGAGCATGCCCTGACGCAGCGCCGCCACCAGGATCTTCGGCTGCGGGTCCACCTTCACGCCGAGGCGGAAGCCCGAGACGGAGAAGCTCTCGAAGTCCTCGCTGATCTTCTCGCCCGCGAGCGCCTTGCGCAGGAACTTCACGCTGTCGCGCACGCGCTGGTAGGGCTTGTTGAACGGGATGCCGTTCCACTTCTCGACGATCACGTCCGACGACGTGCCGATGCCGACCACGAAACGGCCCGGCGCGGCCTGACACAGGGATGCGACGCTCATCGCCAGCAGACCCGGCCCGCGCGTGAACGCGGGCAGGATCGCGACGCCCAGGCGCATGCTCGGCGCCCACACCGAGGCGAGCGCGAGCGGGGTCAGCCCGTCGTAGCCTCCGGCCTCGGCCGACCAGAGGTCCGTGTAACCCAGGCGTTCGAGCTCCTGGATCCACTCGCGCTGCTCTGCGAGCGGTACGCCGTCGAGAGGGATCGTCATTCCGTAGCGATTCATGGCGGCCATCATACACGCGCGGGGCCCCGCGCGATGGTAGAGTCGGCCTCATGACGGCAACGCGTGAAGCGACGATCCTGCGCCTCGACGACGGCCGCGCACTCGCCTTCAGCGAGCTCGGCGACCCGAACGGCACACCCGTCTTCGCCTTCCACGGTACGCCCGGGTCGTATCGCTTGTTCGGCGCGCGAAGCGAGGAGGCGCGCCGGATCGGCGTTCGCGTGATCGCGCCCGACCGGCCGGGCTACGGCCGCAGCGACTACGTGCCCGGCCGCAGGCTGCTCGACTGGCCGCGCGACGTGGCGGCGATCGCGGACTTCCTGGGAATCGGGAAGTTCGGCGTCATGGGCGTTTCGGGAGGCGGGCCGCACGCGGCCGTCTGCGCGCATCAGCTCGCCCCGCGCCTGCTCGGCGCCGCGATCGTGTGCGGAATCGCCGAGACGCTCACGAAGGAGGACTCGGCGGGGATGATGGCGACGAACCGTCTCTTCTCGGGTCTCGCGCGGCGCTCGATGTGGCTCGCCTGGCCGCTCTTCGCCGCGATGACCGCCGCACTGCGCTTCGCCGGTCCCGCCGCCCTGCGCAGCATGAGCAAGCAGCTGCCGGAGCCCGATCGCCGCGTGCTCGAGAAGCCCGAGGTGGTGGAGGCCTTCCTCGACGAGGCGCGCCGCATGCCGCGCACGGCGGCACGAGCCACCGCGCAGGACTTCGCGCTCTTCACGCGTCCGTGGGGGTTCCGGCTCGAGGACATCTCGATCCCGGTCGACGTCTTCTGCGGCGAGCTCGACATCAACGTCCCCGTCGCGCACGGTCGCCGCCAGGCCGATCGCATCCGGAACGCGAAGCTCCACCATTTCGCCGACGAAGGGCACCTGTTGATCTTCGAGCATTTCGACGAGGTTCTTCGCGCGGCGGCCGGCCGCGCGAGCGAGGTGTCGCGCTGATGCTTCAGGGCGTGCGCGTCGTCGAGCTCGCGGTCTGGGTTGCCGGGCCCGGCGCGGGCGGCCTGCTCGCGGACTGGGGCGCCGACGTCGTGAAGATCGAGCCGCCCGAGGGCGATCCGTCGCGAAGCGTCTTCATGCACCTGGCGGGACTGAAGGAGCCGAAGTCGCCGCCGTTCGATCTGGACAATCGCGGCAAGCGCAGCGTGGTGCTCGACCTGCGCAAGCCCGAGGGTCTCGCGCTCGCGCGCCGGCTCGTCGCGCGCGCGGACGTGTTCCTGTCGAATCTGCGGCCCGAGGCGCTCGCGAAGCTCGGCCTCGACTTCGAGTCCCTCGCGCCGAGCTGTCCGCGACTGGTGTACGCCAGCGTCACCGGCTACGGGCTGC
>CAZMKX010000211.1:0-6613 GCA_964566375.1 uncultured Myxococcales bacterium | reverse complement strand
CACGCCCGCGTGTACTACGACTTCGCCTCGACGCTCTGCTACGTCGCGCACCGCGTCTACGCCGAGCTCGAGCCCGAGCTGGGCGCGCTCGGCGTCGCGCTGGACTGGTGCCCGCTCGATCTCGCGAGCTTGCTCGGCTGGCACCGCGGCGTGGAGGTGGACGAGGTCCGGCTCGAGAACGCGGCGCGCGTCGCGGCCGAGTTCAGCATCGACGTGCGCCCCCTGCCCGTCTGGCCCGACTCGCGCGATGCCCTCGCCGCTTCGCTCCTGCTTGGAACCGGCCCGCGCGAAGCCTCGTTCCGCGAGCGCGTGTGGAGCGCGGTGTTCGAGGAGCGGCGCGTGCTCGACGGTCCGGGCGAGCTCGGCCGACTCGCGCGCGACCTCGGTCTCGCCTTCGAGCCGCGCGCCCTGGCGCGTGCGCGCGAGGAGCTCGAGCTCGGTACGCGCCGCGCCGAGGCGGAAGGCGTGACGGGGCTGCCGACCGTCATGCTCGGCGCGTTTCCGTTTCCCGGCGTGCAGTCGCGCGAGACCACGCGGCTGGTCTTCGAGCGCTGGGCGCGCAAACAGCGCGGGGCGAAGCTGGTACGCTGACGACTCGACGATGAAGGAGATCGAAATGGACGTCCAGGGCGGGTGCTATTGCGGTGCGGTCCGGTATCGGGCGACCGGAGAGCCGCTGATGCGCGCGCAGTGCCACTGCCGCGAGTGCCAGCACATCACGGGCGGGAGCCCGAACGTGTTCATGGCCATGCCCGAATCCGGCTTCACCTACACCAAGGGCCAGCCGAAGCAGTTCCGGCGCAAGGACCTGCCGAACCCCGTGACCCGCGAGTTCTGCGCGGACTGCGGCACGCACCTCGTTTCGCGCGCACCCGGACTGCCCGGCGCGGCGATCGTGAAGGTCGGCTCACTCGACGATCCGAAGGTCTTCGGGGGCCCGCAGATCGCCATCTTCACCTGCGACAAGCAGTCGTTCCACCAGATCCCTCCCGGCGTCGCCGCATTCGAGCGCGTGCCGGGCTGAGCGCGGCGGTCCGCGCGCGTGGCGGAGCTGAAGACGCGGCCGACGCGCGCCCCGGTACGTGCGTTTCTCGCCAGCCTCGACGACGCGAAGCGCCTCGACTGCGCGGTGCTCGCCAAGATGATGCGGATCGCGACGGGCGAGCGGCCCGTCCTCTGGGGCACGAGCATCGTGGGCTTCGGCACGTACTCCTTCACGAACGCCAGCGGCCGCTCGGGTGACGGGTTCCTGACCGGCTTCGCGCCCCGCGCGCACGACCTGACGGTCTACGTCATTCCCGGGGTCGCGCGCTACGCGCCGCTGCTCGCGCGGCTCGGCCGGCACAGGCACTCCCGAAGGTGTCTGTACCTTCGCTCGCTCGCCGACGTCGACCTCGGCCTGCTCCGCGCGCTGGTCGAGCAGTCGGTACGCGACGTGCGCGCGTCGTGAGCGAGGATCGAGAGAGAACCGCGTTGGCGCGCGCTCCGGACGCGATCCTGATCGACGGCGCGGTCTGGACGATGAACGCGAATCAGCCTCGCGCCGAGGCCCTGGCGATTCGCGACGGCCGGATTCTCGCAGTCGGCTCTTCGGACGAGATCCGCGATCTCGCGAGCGCCGCGACGGAAATCGTCGATCTCGACGGCCGAATGGCGATGCCCGGCCTCGTCGACGCGCACTGTCACCCCGCGAAGGGCGCGATCGCGGACCTGTTCAGCTGCAAGTTCCCGTTCTCGGCGACGCCGGAAGAGATCGCACGTGCTCTGAGTGCCAGCATCGAGAAGAGTCCCGAAGCGACGTTCATCCTCGGCGGCCGGTGGGCGAGCGGGTTCTTCGAGCGACACCCGATCGCGTCACCGCGCAGGTGGCTCGACGGCGTTTCCCGCGGACGCGCGGTGTATCTGCGCGACGACTCGGGGCACAACGGCTGGGCGAACTCCGAAGCGCTGCGCCTCGCCGGAATCGGCCGCGACACCGCGGACCCGAAGGGCGGCCGGATTCTCCGCGATGCGGCAACGGGCGAGCCGGACGGCCGCTTGCTCGAGGAAGCCGACAGCGTCGTCCGGAATCGCCTGCCGGACTGGACCGAGGCCCAGTACCGCGCCGGTGTCCTGGAGATGACGCGGATCGCGAACGCCTACGGCATCACCGGCGTGACCGACGCGGACGCGAGCGAGCCCTTGCTCCGGGCGTATCGCGACGTGGACCAGTCCGGTGCGTTGAGCGTCTACGTGGCGGCGTCGATCTCGACCCCGTACGGCCATCGCGACTCGCCACTCGACTGCGCGCGCATCGACACGCTGCGCGACCGCTATGCGTCCGCACTCGTCGACACCCGCTTCGCCAAGATCTACCAGGACGGGGTGCCGACCTCGGCGCGCACCGCGGCCATGCTCGAGCCCTATCTTCCGCACGCGGATTTCGCGCCCGGCCATTCCGGAATTCTGCACGTGGATGAGACGACGCTGGCCCGCGACCTCGCGGAGCTCGAGCAGCGCGGCTTCACGGTCAAGCTGCACACGGCCGGCGATCGCTCGGTGCGCGTCGCGTTGAACGCGATCGACAGGGCGCACGCGCTCTCCGGGCGTTCGGATCTGCGGCACGAGCTCGCTCACGCGGGCTTCATCGCGCCGCCCGACATTCCGCGCTTCCGCGAGCTGAACGTCGTCGCCGATCTCTCGCCCTACCTCTGGCATCCCTCGCCGATCATCGACTCGATCGTGAGCGCGATCGGGGAACGCGGACGGAGGTACTGGCCGATCCGCGATCTCCTCGAGTCGGGCGCACCGCTGCTCGCGGGCTCGGACTGGCCCGCGGCGGTCGCCTCGATGAATCCCTGGATCGGGCTCGAAGCGCTGGTGACCCGCCGCGATCCGTCGGGCGAGACACCCGGCGCGCTCTGGCCCGAGCAAGCGATCCGCCTCGAGCAGGCCTTGAAGATCTTCACGCTCGACGGGGCGCGCGCGCTGCGCCGCGAGACGGAGACCGGCTCGCTCGAGGTCGGAAAATCCGCGGACCTGATCGTGCTCTCGCGCGATCTGTTTCGCATCGCGCCGGGCGAGATCGCGGACACCGTCGTCGACCTGACCTACTTCCGCGGCCGGGTCGTTCACCGACGCCAGCCGCCGTGAGGCTTCAGCTCACCGCACGCACTCGAAGCTCTCGAGCTTGGGCTTCGCCATCTCCGCGCGGAAGCGGTCGAATGGCCACGGCCAGCTCGCGGGAATTCCGCGGTCGTCCAGGTACCAGCTGCGGCAGCCGGTGGTCCAGATGCTCTTCTTCGCGGCTTCGCTGCGCTCGGCCTCGAACCTCTCCGCCGCCTCCGGCTTCGGGCTGATCTCGCGACAGGCGCCGGAGCGGAGCTGCGCGACGAGCTGCAGGATGTACCCGATCTGCAGCTCGGCGACCTCGATCAGCGAGAAGTTCCCGACCGGGCCGTTCGGGCCGTTCAGCATGAACAGGTTCGGGAACTGCGGGATGGAGATCGCCAGGTACGCGCTCGGGCGCTTCGCCCAGACGTCGTCGAGCTTCACGCCGTTGCGGCCGACGAGCTGCGCGGGGCGCATGAAGCGATCGGGGCGGAAGCCGGTCGCCAGCACGAGCACGTCGAGCTCGTGCAGCCGGCCGTCCTTCGTCCGCACGCCGCCGGGCTCGATTCGCTCGATCGCGTCGGTGACGAGCTCCGCGTTCGGCTTCTGGATCGCTGCGTAGAAGTCGGGCGAGAACACCAGGCGCTTGCACGCCGCGCGGTAGCTCGGCCGCAGCTTCTCGCGCAGCACGGGATCCTTCACGTTCGTCTCGAGGTTCGCCAGGCACGCGGCCTCGATCATCTGCATCGCAGGCGAACTCGCGTCGACCACGGCGTTCGCGAACATGCCCACGAACATGTTCGACATGTTCTGGTGCATCTCGCGCATGAGCGCCGGATTCCGCCGGAAGCTCTCGCGCTCCGCCTCGGTATAGGCGCCGTTGTCGTGCGGCATCACCCACTGCGCAGTGCGCTGGAAGACCGAGATCTTCCCCACCCGGTCGACGAGCGCCGAGACGATCTGCACCGCCGTCGATCCCGTACCGATCACGCCGACGCGCTTGCCGTCGAGCGGCACCGAATGGTCCCAGCGCGCGCTGTGGAAGCACGCACCCTTGAACGTGCCCAGCCCCGCGATGTCGGGCATGGCCGGATGGTGCAGGACGCCGGTTGCCGCGATCACGACGTCGGCGCTGTCGCGCAGGCCGGACTTCATCTCGAGCTGCCAGCGGCCGTCCTTCCACTCGGCGCGCGCCATCTCCTGGCCGTACTGGATCACTTTCTCGACGCCGTACTTGCGCGCGACGCCCTCGAAGTACTTCTGGATCTCGCCGCCGCCGGCGAAGTGCCGCGTCCACTCCGGGTTGGGCTCGAACGAGTACGTGTACATGTGCGACGGGACGTCGCATGCGACGCCGGGGTATGTGTTCTCGCGCCACGTTCCGCCGAGCCGTTCGCTCTTCTCGTAGATCGTGTAGTTCCTGAATCCTGCTTCGTGGAGCTTGATGGCCGACAGGATTCCCGACATTCCCGCGCCGATGATCGCGAACCGCAGATCCCGCTCGCCCGACATGTGCACCTCGCTCGTGAGATTCGCCGGCTGTGCTTTCAAGTCACGTGCCAGCGCTCGGCTATAGTGGCTGCGGATGGGGAACGTGCAGCTCGCGGTCCAGTTCTTCCTGCAGCTCGCCTGCATTCTCGTGTTCTGCCGGGTCGTCGGCGCCGTCGCGGCGCGCTTCGGGCAGCCGCAGGTCGTGGCCGAGATGATCGCCGGCGTGATGCTCGGCCCCTCGCTGTTCGGCCTGCTCCTGCCCGACGCGCAGGCGTGGCTCTTTCCGTGGGATCCGGGCCAGACGACGCGCGACACGCAGAGCTATCTCTTCCCCGCGTCCCAGCTCGGGCTCGCCCTGTACATGTTCGTGGTGGGCATGGAGTTCCGCGTCGACATCGTGCGACGGCGGATGCGCGCCTCGGTGCTGGTCTCGCTCGCGGGAATGGTCGTCCCGTTCGCGCTCGGCGCGGCGCTGGCGTGGGCGCTCTCCCAACACACGGAGGTGTTTCCCGAGAAGACGACGCCCCTGGAAGCGGCGCTGTTCCTCGGCGCATCGCTGTGCATCACCGCCTTCCCGATGCTCGCGCGGATCATCCACTTCAAGCGGCTCTCGGGCACGACGATGGGCACCGTCGCGCTCGGCGCCGGTGCGATCGACGACGCCACCGCGTGGTGTCTGCTCGCCGTGGTTCTCGCCAGCTTCGACGGCGACTGGAGCCACGCCGGCTACAACATCGCCGGTGGCCTCGCCTATGTCGGGTTCGCGCTCGGCGCCGTACGGCCGCTGCTGGGGCGCGCGCGGCGCTGGCTGGTCCGCGACGGGCGGCTCGGCGACGCGGGGCTCGCCGCCGGGCTCGCGCTGATGGCGCTGGGCGCGTGGTTCACGGACCTGATCGGCCTTCACGCGGTGTTCGGCGCGTTCGTGATGGGAACCGCGATGCCGCGCGGCGCGATCACCGCCGGGCTGATCGGGCGGATCGAGCCGCTCACGGTGGCGCTCCTGCTCCCGCTCTTCTTCACGTACTCGGGGCTGAACACGAAGATCGGCCTGCTCGATTCGCCCGCGCTCTGGGGGATGGCGCTCGCCGTTCTGCTCGCGGCGGTGCTCGGCAAGGGATTCGCGTGCTGGGGAGCTGCTCGAGCGGCGGGCCTCCCGCAGCGCGAGGCGATCGGAATCGGCGCGCTCATGAACGCGCGCGGGCTGATGGAGCTGATCATCATCAACATCGGCCTCGCGCGCGGCGTGATCTCGGAGCAGCTCTTCGCCGCGCTCGTGATCATGGCGGTCGTCACGACCCTCATGGCCTCGCCGATCTTCGAGCGGGTGGTGGGTACCGGTCGCATCCGGCCCGAGCCCGAGGCGGAGAGCGACGACTCGAGCGCCGCTGCGGCGGCGTGAGCCCGCCTAGCGGGCAGGCTCGTCGGCGCGCGGCCGAACGAGGATCGGCGCGTAGTGGATCAGGAAGACCGCGTACGCCGCCGCCCAGAGCAGACCGGAAAGCGCGAGGACCTGCAGGTACCGGTCGGGGGCGATCAGCGCGCCCGCCGTTCGCGTGAGCGCGGCGGCGGTCACGAGCAGGTAGGCCGCCGTCGCGGCGCGCGGCGCGACGAGCGGCCGTCCAGTGTGGCCGAGCGGGACGCGCGTCATCACCGCGAGCACCATCGTGCCGATCGCGCCCGTCGTCTCGGCGTGGAGCCCGACACTCCAGGGGATCGCGCCCGTGAGGTCCGCGAGTGCGGCGGCGGCGAGCCCGACCGCGACCCAGGCGTAGCCGAGGTGCAGCGACCAGAGCAGCGGATCGCCCAGCGTGCTTCGCGTCTGCCAGCCGGACATCCGCGACGCCACCGCAAGCGACGCGAGGAGCGCGAAGGCGCCACTCGCCGGCGTGCGGGGCGCGACCAGGTTCACGAGCGCGACGGCGACGACGGCCGCGATCGCGACCCGGTCGACCCACGCGCGCGTGTGCACGACGGCGGCGATGCCGTCGCGGCGGAACGCGTTCGCGGTGAAGCTCGGCGTGATGCGGCCGCC
>CAZMKX010000210.1:0-6614 GCA_964566375.1 uncultured Myxococcales bacterium | reverse complement strand
TCGCGCGAGAGCGCGTAGCCCAGCGTCGCCCAGGCGAGCAGGTAGTAGAACTCGCAGAACATGATGAAGAGCATGCTCGAGCCCACCTCCCAGCCCGGGATGCCGTGACGCCGATTCATGTAGACCGCGATGGCGCCCTTGCCAATCTGCTCGTTGACGATCGACAGGATGTAGCTCGACGCGCGGATCGGGAGCACGTCGCGCATCCGGACGGGCGCGTTGAACCAGTGGATCACGCGCCAGATCACGAGGCTGTCGATCAAGAGGAACAGGAGCGAGTAGGGAACCATCAGCGCGAGCCAGGGCCCCCAGCGCACCGACGCCAGGATTCCCGCCATGTAGCTGCCGACATCCAGACCCGCGCGCGCCGCCGCTCCGTTCACGCGCGTCCACAGGAAGCCGAAACAGACCAGCGTGATCAGCCACGGCAGGGCCTTCTGCCAGAGCGGTGCCGGCGGCCGCGCCTCGGCCTCGGGCACGCTCACGAGACACCCGCGAGCGCGAGGCTGTGCGCGAGCGTCTCGTGAAGCGGCCGCAGCGCGAGGCCTAGCGCCTTCGCCGCAGGCTCGGGATCGAGCCGGGTGTCGGCCAGCATCACGTCGATCACCTCCGGCGAGAAGCCTGGTCCGAACAGCCGCGTTCGCAATGCCAGCACGGCCTTCAGGAGCAGCGTCGGGACCGGCACGATGATCGGGTAGGCCCCGCGACCACGCGCTCCGCGCAGGATCAGCTCGCGGAGCGGGAGGGACTCGGGTCCGACGACGTCGAGCACCGCGTCGCGCGCGCATTCCGTCGAGAGCGCCGCCCGCAGCGCTCCGTCGGCCAGGTCGCGGGCGTCGACGGGCTGCTCGAGGTTCGCGCCCCCGCCCGGCAGCGGGACGACGCGCGCAGCGACTTCGCGTGCCAACGCCTGCACGCCCGCGCTCGCACAGCCCAGCAGGAGCGGGCAGCGCAGAATCGTGTAGGGGATGCCGGACGCGCGAACGAGCGCCTCGGCCTCGCCCTTGCTGCGCCAGTAGGGATTTGCCGAGCGCGGATCGGCGTGCACCGCCGAGACGAACACGAGCTTCCCGACTCCCGCTCCGCGTGCGGCCGCGATCGCGGCGCGCGTGGTCTCGACGTTCGCGTCGACGTAGCGGGTCTCGCGGCTCTCGATCAGGATTCCCGCCAGATGGACGAGCGCGGCGGCGCCCTCGCACGCCTTGCGCAGGCCGATGGCGTCGCTCCACGCCACGCGTGCGGCGCGCGCGCGGCCGGCCGGAAGCGAGGGCAGCTCGGCCTCGGCGCGCGCGGAGCGAACGAGCGCGACGAGCTCGATCGCGGGATTCGGAAGCGCGCGCTCGATCACGACCCTGCCGAGCGCACTGTTCGCGCCCGTGACGACGACGCGCGCGCCCATTCTAGACGAATCGGCCACGGCCCACGATCGACCAGATCGCTTCCACCTGATCGCCGCGAGCGGCGTAGTAGCGGTCGTGAAGGTTGATCGTGGTGTCGCCGTGGCTCGGCAGGATGCGGATGCGATCGCCCGGCGCGAGCGCGAGCTCAGCGCCCTCGTCGATCAGCAGGTGGCCGTGCTCCTCCGACAGGCCGACGGCGCGAAGTGGCAGATCCGCGCCGCGCGGAAGTCCGAAATCGCTCGAGAGCGACTTCACGCCCGCGTCGGTGATCAGGAGCCGGCCGCGCCGGTGGATCACCGTCGTGTGTAGGGTGAGCGCGGTCTCGAAGTCGCTGCGGACGTCGGAGTAGCGGCCGTCCATGAACACGTAGCTGCCGGCCTGGATCTCGGTGATGCCGTCCGCGCTGCCGGTGAGCTCGAAGGTTCCGGTGCCGCCCGCCGACACGATCTCGGGTGCGAGCCCCGCCGCGCGCAGCGCCGAGGCGTGCGCGAGGAGCTGCGCAGTCGCCGCTTCGGCCAGCTCCTTGCGCTTCGCGGCGTCGGGCACGAGCACGGCGTGGCCTTCGTAGCCCATGATCCCGCGATAGGCGACACGGCTCCGCGCGAGCCGCCTCGCCAGCGCGACGGTCTGCTCCGGCGTGTCCGTGCCGCAGCGGTGCATGCCGGTGTCGGCTTCGATCAGAGCGCCGACGCGCGCGCGCGAGCCGGACAGCGCGGCATCGAGCGCGTCGACCTGCTCTTCGCTGTCCACCGCCACGATCAGCTCCGGCAGATCCGGAGCGAGGGCGACCAGACGCGCGAGCTTCGCGGCGCCGACCAGCTGGTTCGCCACGAGCACGGACGTGCGCACGCCCGTGCCGGCGAGCGCCTCGGCCTCGCCGAGCTTCGCACACGTCACGCCGATCGCTCCTGCCTCGAGCTGACGCCGAACCACCTCGGCGCACTTCGGTGTCTTGAAGTGCGGGCGCAGGCTGGCGGGCCGCGACGCGAAGAAGCGCGCCATGCTCGCGATGTTGCGCTCCATGCGCTCGAGGTCGACGACGAGCGCAGGCGTGTCGATCTCGGCCACTCGCATGAACGCATGCTAGCATGCGCCGCGTGGTCGCGAAGATCGTCTACACACTCGCGGGTCTCCTGCTCGCGGTGTCGCTCGTGGGTCTGCGGCGGGCGTCGAACGACATCGCGCGAACGTCGCTCACCTTGCCCGGAGGTGTGCCGATCGTCGTCTGGGAGCCGACCGCTCCGCAGCCGTACGGCCGGACGCCGACGTTCGATCCCCCCGTGCCCGTCGTCGTGCTCTGTCACGGATTCTCTGCCGACAACGCGATGACGAGCGCGCTCGCGCGCCGCATCGCCAAGGCCGGCTACGCGGTGATCGCGCCTGACTTCCGCGGGCACGGCGAGAATCGCAACCCACTCGGCCCGTCCGCGGGCGGGATCGGACTTCGCGACGACATCGACGCGGCGCTCCTCTACGCGCGCACGCAACCGCGCTTCGACGGCCAGCGCGTCGCGCTGATCGGACACTCGATGGGCGCAAATGCGGTGCTCGCGTACGCGCAGAGCGACCCGGGGATCGCCGCGGTGATTCCGATCTCGGGCGGGCGCGAGCTCGGCGGGCCGTTCTCACCGCCGAACGCGTTCTTCATCTGGGCCGCGGGTGATCCGGACCGCACGCGCCAGCGAGGCCGCGAGCTCGCCGCAAAGCTCGCCGGAATGGAGCAGCTCGTCGAGGACAAGACGTACGGAGACGTCGAGCGCGGCACGGGCGTGCGCATGAGCGAGGTCGCGGGGACCGACCACATCAGCGTGATGTACTCGGCCGATGCCGCGCAGCGCATCGTCAGCTGGCTTGAGCAGACGCTCGGGCCGGGGCACGGGGCGCCGGAAACGCCGGGTCCCGATCCGCGCTTCCGCTGGTCGGTTCTCGGGCTGCTCGCGGCGCTCATCCTCGCGTTCGGTGCGCCGCGCGCGCTGGCACCGCTCGCGCCGCGGATCGGTCTGCCGCGAATCGACCGCCCGATCGTGAATCTCGCACTCGTCGCCGTCGCGCTCGGCAGCGCGATCCTTCTCCTGTCCGGCGTCGACGGACTCGTCGCGCGCGGCCCCTTCGGCTTCATCCCGCTGGCTGCCGGTCGCGATCTGTTCGGCTTCTTCGCGCTCGCGGGAGTGATCCTGCTCGCGCTCGGGGCGCGCCGCGGCGCGATCCGGAGCGATGGTCTCGGCGACGCGCGAACCTGGGCGATCGGGCTTCTGCTCTTCGGCCTCCTGTATCTGGTCCTGGGTACGCTGAACGGTCCCCTCTGGGATCTCTTTCCGGCGCCGCACCGCACGCCGTGGTGCATCGTCGCGACGCTCCTGCTGCTCCCGTTCTTCGGCGCGACGGAGTGGCTCCTGCGCGGTTCGGGCCGGAGCGGTCTGTGGCTTCCCGCCGCCGGCAAGGCGCTGACACTTCTTGCTGTCGTAGGCGGGGCACTGGCGGGCTTGCTCCCGTCCGTGGTCCTGCTCGGAGTCGTGCCGATCGTGCTCTACTTCGTGCTCTTCGAGGTGATCGCAGCGCGGCTCGGCCGCTGCATGCCGAATCCGTGGCTCGCCGCCCTGTTCCAAGCCGCGCTGATCGGCTTCACGTTCGCGTCGATCTTCCCGTACGACGGTTGAGCGGCGTTTCAGCTCTCGACGTCGAGCCAGCGGACCAACGGGCGCAGGGGACTCTGCCCGTCGTGATTCCAGTCGAGCGGCGGCAGCTGCATCCTGCCGAGCGGGCAGATCCGGGACGCGCCCGCGGCGACGGCCAGCGCACCGAGGTGCGCCACTTCGTCGCCGAATCCCGCATGACCGACGCACGACAGATGCGGTGCGAGCGGCGCGACGAAGCGGGCCAGGTCTTCGGCGTCCTCGAACGGCACGACGGACACGAACCGCAGCGTGCCGGGCGGCGGGCGAACGCCGGCGCTCTCTAGCACGACCGTCCAGCTCGACGCGCCTGCGGCGAGCTCGAGCCGCGTGCCTTCGCGAACCGCCGCGCGCGCGCGCAGCTCGAGAAGATCCGCGGCTTCGGCCGGTGTCAGCGCACCGCGCGGCAACGACTCGTCGAGCTCGTCGAGCGTGGCGGCGAGCGCCCGCGCCACTTCGGCGGCGCGGCCGCGGGGCGAATCGTGGACCAGCGCCCAGGCGGGCGAGAGGCAGCCGCGCCCGTCCCAGAGGGCAACGTCGAGCGCCAGTCGCTGCGCGGCGCCGACCGGGTCGACGCCCGCGCCGATCGCGCCGAGCGAGAGCTTGTGCCCGTAGCCGAGGAACGTCCGCGTGCCGCCGACCCGCGCGCGGATCGCCGCGATCGTCTCGTCGCTTCCCTGCGCGACCACGGCGTCGCAGGCGTCGAGTGCCTTCGCGTTGGCTCCGATCCGCACGGCGGCGGCGACTCCCGGATCGATGCCGCGCAGGGACTCGGCGAACGAACGCGCCGAGACGGGATCGGCCGAAGAGGCCTTTACGTACACCGCCGACCCCGCGAGCAACGGCAGCGCGATCGCCGAGAACGCCGCAGGCGGAATCGAGCCCGCGAGCCAGACCGCGGTCACGCGCGGCGCGGCGAACGGCTCGCGCAGCTCGCGCGCACGCAGGCGCGTCAGAACGTCCGCGTTCCAGTCGGCGAGTGCACGCGCCACTCCGAACTCGATGGCCTGCGCGGAGTATACGCCGTGCTCTCGCGCGAGCCTCGTGCGAAGCGGCGATGAGGGCGCGCGCCAGAGCGCGAACGCGGCATCGAGCGCGGCGATCGTCCGCACGGGCTCGAGCGCGTGGCGCGAATCGGCGAGCTCTTCGAACTCGCTCACGGCGTGGCCGCTCGCGGGTCGAGCAGCGCATCGGCCGCGATCGAGCAGCCGCGCGCCTCGGCGCCACCGAGGCGTCCGAGCACGCGGAAGCCGCCCTCGACGAGGACGCCGAGATCCGAAGTCATCACCGCCATCACCGAGCCGGTATTCGCGAGATCGAAGTGCACGAGCACGCCGCCATCACCCGTCGCGACATCGCCGAGTGTAACCGGATCGATCGCGCGCGTTCGCACCCACGGCGGCACGCACTTCACGTCGCTGATCACGCCGGTGCGCAGCGTCGACTCGTAGAACTGGCTGCCGAGCTCGCACATCCCGTACTGGTTGACGATGCGTGCCCGTGGAACGCCGAGGCGCGCGGAGATCGCTCCGTGCAGCGCTTCGCGCGTCAGCTCGCGTGAGCGGCCCTTGAAGCCGCCGGTCTCCATCACACGCGATCCGGCGGGGAGCCGCAGCGTCTCGCCGCGGGCTTCGAGCCGGTCCAGAAGGTGCACGAACGCGAACGCCGTGCCCGCGAGCAGGACGGGCTCGCGGGCGCCGGCGAGATCCGCGACCACCGCCTCGGGCTTCCAGCCGTCGGCGCCAACGCAGAAGCGGCTCGCGGCGGTGCCGAACGCGCGCATGGCGCGAGCGAACATGTACGAGAGCGACGAATCGGGCACTTCGTCCGCGGACGGCGCGAGCACCAGAAAGCGGATTCGCTCGACGTCAGGGCAGAGGAAGGCGCGGAAGGTGGTGAGCAGCGACGCGTCGTACAGGGCCAGCGTGTCGAGATGCAGCGCGCCCCGCAGATCCGTCGTGCTGCCGCTGGTGCGGAACGTCCGAACGGTCGCTTCGGGCGGGAACACCGCGAGTCTCGCCTCCTTGAACGCGCCCGTCGGCACGGCCGGAACGTCCTGCCAGCGCTGCACCCGCGCAGGGTCGACGCGGAACGCGTTGCAGAAGCGCCGGTACGCCGCGCCGTGCTCGTACTGGAACGCGAACAGCGCGAGCGCGAGCCGATCGAAGCGCGCGTCGTCCGCGCGTGCGTCGACGCCCTCCGCGATCCAGGCGAGTACCGCGCGCTCGATCTCCTCGCGCGTCACGCGAGCAGCTCCGCGAGCGCGAGCGCGGCGGCTTCGAGCAGCGGCTCGGCGATCAAGAGCGGCGGCGTAAGCGCGAGCGTGCGGCCCTGCGGGCCCTCGCCCAGCGTGATCCAGCCGGCGCGGAGCGCTCGTTCGACCGCGCTCCGAGCGAAGGCCGCGTCGTCGAGCTCGATCGCGAGAAGAAGGCCTCGGCCGCGCACGTCGCGGACGCGCGAGCTGCGCGCGAGCAGGCTGCGCAGCTTCGCGAGCCAGCGCGCGCCGACCTCTTCGGCGCGCTTCACGAGCGCGTCGCGCTCG
>CAZMKX010000209.1:0-6644 GCA_964566375.1 uncultured Myxococcales bacterium | reverse complement strand
CATGCCGGCCATCTGCTCGATGATCGGCCCGAATCCGACCAGGTTGCGCTCCGCCCCGGTCTTGCCGAAGCCCGCCATGCTGACGAGCACGACGTCGGGCCGCGCCGCGCGAAGCGCATCCCAGCCGATGCCGAGCTTGTCGAGCACGTCGGCGCGGTAGTTCTCGATCACGCAGTCGCACTTCGCGACGAGCTCGAGGAAGAGTGCCTTGCCGCGCGGCTGCGACAGGTCGAGCGTGAGGGATTTCTTGTCGCGGTTGTAGTCGTTGAAGTAGTAGGAGGTGTTCCAAGGCTCGGGCGCACCGGGCTGGGGGAGCAGCGTTCGCACGTTGTCCCACGCGCGCGGCGACTCGATCTTGATCACCTCCGCGCCCATCTCCGCGAGAAGCCGCGTCGCGTACGGGCCGGCCCACATCATCGACAGGTCGGCGATGCGTACCCCTTCGAGGGGAAGCCGCTTCATCGCGCGCCTCCGAGCCAGTCGCGCTGAACCGCCGCGGTGTCGGTCGCAGGCGCGTGGAGCTCCCCGCCGCGCCAGTCGAGGCCCAGGAAGGGCCGGCCCGGCACGCGCGCGATCCCGGCAGGAGAGGGCACCTCGTCGAAGAACGCACGCTCGACGAGCGCGTCGTTGCCGAGCAGGTCGAGCGGCGTCATCACGGCGCCGATCGGCACCTTGTTCTTCTCGCCCAGCTCGAGCAGCTCGCGCTTGGTCTTCGTCGCGAACCAGCGCTCGATGCGCGCGCCCAGCTCGGCCTCGTGGTCGACGCGCTGCGCGGGATCGAGGAAGCGCGGCTCGAGCAGCTCCGGATCGCCGAGCAGCTGCAGGAATGCCGGCGCCTGGCGCTGCAACGCACACACGCCGGCATGACCGTCGGCGCAGGCGTAGATGCCCCAGATCGCGTTGACGCGGTTGCCGAGTCGAGGAGCGGGCGTGCCATCGAAAGCCGCGCGCGGCCCAACGTACTCGAGCATGCCCACGGCGCACTCCTGCGCGGAGATGTCGAGCCAGTCGCCCTCGCCGCTCACGAGTGCGCCGAAATACGCGCACAGCGAGGCCGAGAAGCCGTTCAGCCCGAGCAGCATCCAGGCCTGGCTGAAGCCGTTCTGGAGCGGTGGTCGCGACATGACACCGGTCAGTGACAGGATGCCGCCGGCGGCGTGAGCGACGAGGTTGGACGCGGCCCAGCCGGCATGCGGGCCGTCTTGCCCGAATGGCGTGAGCGAGGTGATCACGAGCCCGGGCTTGGCCTCGCGCAGCGCGCGCGGATCGAGGCCGCGCGCAGCCAGCGCGCCGGGCGCGCCGTCCTCGACGACGACGTCCGCAGCGAGCGCGAGCTCGCGAAGATTGCCCGCGTCGCGGGCGATGCGCCGCTTTCCCGGCAGCAGGAACGCCTCCTCGTCGCTGGTGAGCGCGCCGTCGGGCCCCTCGCTGCGCACGACGTCGGCGCCGTAGCCCGTCATCCAGCGGGTGGCGAATGCGGCGGGCAGGCCGCCGCCGACCTCGAGGACGCGCACACCGGAGAGCGGAAGATCGTCGGCAGAAGACCCCATCGCGGCGCATGATGCCACGCGAGCGCGGGCGCGCGCAGTTTGACGCCGCCTGAGTCGGGCACAGGCTTTAACTTGAAACCATCCACCGGAGGTTGCGCGATGCGCTCGCTCGTCTCACTCGCGTCGGTCGTCGTTCTTGGAGTCGGTGTGGCGGGTTCCGTGCGGGCCGAGCCTCCGGCGGGCGACTACGAGACGGTCGTCGCAGGCGAAGCCGAGATCTGGCAGCCGGGCGGCGCCTGGGAGTTCTGTGACACGGCGGAGGACGTGCAGGTTTGCCTCTCGGTCGACGGGTCGACCGACACCTCGGGCATCGTCAACGCCGTCGGGACGTTCACCTTCACCGGCATCGCGGAGGGCGAGCTCGTCGCGCCGATCTCTGGCGAGATGAAGGGGTCGACCGAGAAGAGCAAGGTCGCGCTCGAAGGTCCGCTCCAAGGTGAGCTGACCGTGACGGGCATCCCCGTCGACATCGACGGCAACATCAAGCTGAACTGCAAGGAAAACACGCTCGACCCAGCCTTCTTCGACTGCAAGCCGAAGGTCAAGCTCTGCGCCTACGAGGCCGGCAAGAAGCTCGGCTGCGAGAAGGTGGGCGGGAAGTCGGGCGAGGCCAGCGTGCCTGCCGTGGGCGGCCCTTGGGCGCTCCGCATGGCGCTGTCGACCGACGCTTCGGGGAACGTGACCGGCGACGCGGAGGTCGAGCTGGCGACCGGGCAGATCCTCGCGTTCACCGCTTCCGGCAAGTACAAGTCGAAGTCCGACTCGTCGAAGCTCACGCTGGTCGGCGTCGGCCCGGCCGCGAACAGCAAGCTCAAGCTCTCGAAGCTCGTCCTTTCGGGAGGCACCACCAGCGCCGGGAAGGCCTCCTTCAAGCTCGCGGGGCAGAAGGGCAAGGCCGAGCTCGTGCCCCTGAATTGACGCGGGACGACCTTCTTCCGAGAATGCGCCGATGCGCTTCACCCCGACTCTCGCCCTGGTCGCCCTTGCCTCGCTCGTCCCGGTCGCAGCCTTTGCGGAGCCGCCCGCCGGCAGCCACAGCCTGACGATCGGAGGGAGCGACTCGCTCTCGGCGCGGCTGCGCCTGATCGAGGGCGTCTACACGCCCGATCCCGAGTGCGACAACAGCAATCCGACGATCGAGGTGTGCACTTCCGTCGAGATGCACACCAACGCCGCTGGGGCGGTCACGGGGACGCAGACGTTCACGTACACGGGCGATACCGTCGGAGAGGTCCGCTACCAGTTCGAGGGGCAGGTGAAAGCACGGCCCGGGCTGGCGAAGGCGAAGCTCCTGTTCACGCCCGAGGGAACGCTCTCGACGAACGCGGGCACGGAGACCTATTCGGGCCGGGGCAAGGCATTCTGCCGGGACGACGTGGTCACCGGAGAGGTCTTCAGCTGCAGCGCAAAGGTGCAGCTCTGCTTCGAGAATCCCATCGCCTCGGACTGCAACCGGCTCTTCCAGACGATCGTGGTTCCGGAGCAGCGCGCGAGCTGGACCCTCGCCCTCGATCTCGCCACGTCCGGGTCCGGCGTCGTCAGCGGCAGCGCCCAGGCCGAGCTCGCGAACGGCGTCACGATCGACTTCGTCGTGAGCGGGAAGTACTCGGCCAAGACCGACCTCGCGAATCTGAGCCTTCGCGGTCAGGGGATTGCCAGCAAGTCGAAGGTCACGATCAAGAAGCTCGCGTTCGACGGCGTCGATCTGGTCGCCGGCCGGATCAAGTTCAAGATCGCCGACCAGGTCGGCGCCTACGACATCACGCCGCCGGCTCCCTGACTCGCGCTAGCGGCGAGTGAAGACGGCCAGGGTCTCCACGTGCTCCGTGTACGGGAGAAGCGCATAGCTCTCGAGTGAGCGCAGGGTGAGTGCACCCGCTTCGAGCCAGTGCGTCGATTCGCGCACGAAGGCGTCGAGACCGCAGCTCACATAGACGAGCTGCGCCGGCGGGCGTGCCGCGATCGCCTCGACGAGCGGAGGAGACAGCCCGCGCCGCGGCGGATCGACGATCAGCGTATCGCAGCCCGTTGCGCGGTCGACGTAGGTTGCGGCGTCTCCGGGCAGGATCTCGGCGCGCTCGCGCTCGTGCGCCGGGCGCGCGGCGATTCCGAGCGCGAGCCCGCGCAGGCCGTGCGCGGAGAGCTCGTTCAGCGCCACGTTCCGCGATCGCGCGAGCAGTCCGAGCCCGATCGCGCCGACGCCGGCGAACAGCTCCACGACGCGTGCGCCATCGGGGACCGCCGCGCGCGCGCGCTCCGCGAGGCGCTCGAAGAGCGGAAGGTGGCTCTGTCCGAACGCGCCCGGCGGAAGAAACACGTCCGTGCCGGCGATCGATTCGCGCAGCGCCTCGTCGCCCGAGATCCGCTCCCAGCTCGGGCCCAGGATGGCGCTTCCCCGAGCGGGGTTCCCGTTCCAGAACAGCCCCTGCAGGCGCGCACCGAGCGAGCGCTCGAGCGCGGCGAAGACCGCTCGCAGCGGCTCGGCGCTCTCGGCGTTTCCGACCAGGACGACTTGCGCGCGCGCGGTCGCGCGCTCGACGGCGATCTGCGCGTAGCGGAGCTCTCCGCGGTGCGGGCGATCGGCGTAGGGCTCCACGCCGGTCTCGCGGATCGACGCGCGCAGCGCCGCGGCGACCTCGTTCACCAGCGGGTGGTGGATGCGACACCGGGGAATGTCGGCGATGCGATGCGTGCCCTGCTGGAAGATGCCGATCTTCGGCGAGCGCGCGCGCCCGCGCACCGCCAGCCGCGCGCGGTGCCGGAAGCCGAGCGGCTCGCCGACGAAGACCGGCGGTTCCGGAAGGCCGGCCGACGCCGCGAGCTCCGCGAGTCGAGCCTGCGCGTCCGCTGCAATGCCCGGCTCGCCGTAGCGCGGGCAACCCGGGCACGGCGGACGATGCGGGCAGACTGGAATCTCGGCGATCAACGAAGCGAGGCTATACTCCAGCGCCCCATGCGCCGCACGCCCCCTCCGACCGCGTCCGCGTTCCTGCCGACCAGCGCGGCGGAGCTGCGCGCGCGCGGCTGGGATCAGCCCGACGTCGTGCTCGTCTCCGGCGACGCGTACATCGACCACCCGTCGTTCGCAGCCGCGATCCTGGGCCGCTGGCTCGAGAAGAACGGCTACCGCGTCGCGATCCTCGCGCAGCCGGACTGGAAGTCGGTCGACGCGTGGCGCGCGCTCGGACGCCCGCGGCTCTTCTACGGCGTGAGCGCGGGCAACATGGACTCGCTGATCAACCATTACACGGCGAACAAGAAGCGCCGCAACGCCGACGCGTACTCGCCCGGCGGGAAGACGGGGCTTCGGCCCGACCGCGCGACCGCGGTCTACGCGCAGCGGTGTCGCGAGGCGTTCCCCGGAGTTCCGGTGATCGCCGGCGGCGTCGAGGCGTCGCTGCGCCGGATCGCGCACTACGACTACTGGTCCGACAAGGTCTGGCCGTCGAGCCTGGTCACCTCGAAGGCGCACGCGCTGGTGTTCGGCATGGGCGAAGCGCCCATCCTCGAGATCGCGAAGCGGCTCGACGCAGGGCAGGGCGTCGAAGGGCTGCGCGACCTGCGCGGCGTGGCGTACCTGCTCGGCAAGACCGAAGCGATCCCCGCGCACCGCTGGGACGACGCGAGCTGCCCGAACGAGGACGTGACGCTGCCGAGCTTCGAGACCGTCGTTGCCGACAAGCGGGCGTTCGCGGTGATGACCCACGACATGCACCGCGAGACGAACCCGTTGAATGCGCGGCGGCTCCTGCAGCTGCACGGCGATCGCATGCTCGTCGTGAATCCGCCGACGCTGCCGCTCTCGGAAGCGCAGATGGACGCGCTCTACGACCTGCCGTACACGCGTCGGCCGCATCCGGGCTACACGGACGAGGTTCCCGCCTGGCAGACGATCAAGGACTCGGTGCAGATCATGCGCGGCTGCTTCGGCGGCTGCACGTTCTGCTCGATCACCATGCACCAGGGCCGTGCGATCCAGAGCCGCAGCCCGGAGTCGATCCTGGGCGAGGTCCGTACGCTCGCCGCGACGCCCGGGTTCTCGGGACACGTCAGCGACCTGGGCGGGCCGACCGCGAACATGTACCGCATGCGCTGCACGAAGCCCGAGGTCGAGTCGGTCTGCCGGCGCCTCTCGTGCATACACCCGACGGTGTGCAAGCTTCTCGGCACCGATCACGCGCCGACGCTCGAGCTGATGCGCGCCGCGCGCGCGGTGCCCGGCGTGAAGAAGGTCCACATCGCCTCCGGCATCCGCATGGATCTCGCGCGCGAGTCGCCGGAGTATCTCGAAGAGCTCGCCGCGCATCACGTCGGCGGGCACCTGAAGGTCGCTCCCGAGCATGTCTCCGACCGTGTGCTCGCGCTGATGAAGAAGCCCGCGCAGCACACGTTCGAGGAGTTCGCCGAGCGCTTCGAGGCCGCGTCGCGCCGGGCCGGCAAGGAGCAGTATCTGGTGCCGTACTTCATCGCGAGCCATCCCGGCTCGACGGTGGAGGACATGATCGAGCTCGCGATCTTCCTGAAGGCGCGCGGCTACCGGCCGCGTCAGGTGCAGGACTTCATCCCCGCGCCGATGGACCTGGCCACGTGCATGTACTACACCGGACTGAACCCGCTTTCGATGAAGCCGGTCGCGACCGCGCGCAGGCTTCACGATCGCAAGGTGCAGCGGGCGCTCTTGCAGTTCTTCGCGCCCGAGAACTACTTCACGGTGCACCAGGCGCTGGTGCAGGCCGGCCGCGCGGATCTGATCGGCGACGGCCCCGACTGTCTGATTCCGGCGCGCGCCCCGCGCGAGGCGATCGAGGCCCGTCGCCAGGACGCGCTCGAAGCCGGCGAAAAAGCGACGCGACCCGGCTATCGTCGGGCCGCGCGCGCCGGCGGGAAGCGGATCAGGCCTGCATCTCCCGCAGACGACTGATCCGCTCGTCGAGCGGCGGGTGCGACATGAAGAGCCGCGAGATCGTCTTGCGGTCGCCGGCGACCCCGAAGGCTTGCATCTGATCGGGAAGCGGCTCCGCCCCCGCCTTCAGGCGCTCGAGCGCGCCGATCATGTTCTGACGTCCGGCGAGCCTCGCGCCGCCCGCGTCGGCG
>CAZMKX010000208.1:0-6657 GCA_964566375.1 uncultured Myxococcales bacterium | reverse complement strand
AGCGGCGCGTGGATCTCGAGGTAGTGCTTCTCGAATGCGGCCTGGTCCTGCGGCTTGGGCGCGGACCAGAGAGCGTAGAGCTTGTACATGCGGCGATTCCCCCTTTTCAGCCGCGCTCGGCGGCTTTCTCGACGTAGAAGCGAACCAGCTCGAAGCGGTCGTTGCCCCAGAAGAGCTGGTCGCCGACCAGGATCGTCGGCACGCCGAAGACGCCGCGCGAGATCGCGGTCTCCGTCTCCTGCGTGAGCCGCTTCTCGAGCTCCGGCGTGCGCGCGCGCGCGAGCACCGTGTCGGGATCGAGACCGGCACTCGCGATCAGCTCCTGCAGCACCGACTCCTGCGCGATGTCGCGCGCGCGCGCCCAGCGCGCCCGGAAGGTCCCGTAGTGGAACTCGCGGAAGCGCCCGAGATCCTTGGCCACCAGCGCGCAGCGCAGCGCGAGCGAGGTGTCGGACTTGTACAGCGAACGCGCGTCGGGAGAGATCTCGGCGCCGATCGCTTCGGCCCAGTGGCGGATGTCGTTCGCCGCGTTCGCCTGCTTGCGCGGCCCGAGCTCGGGCGGCTTGCCCACCCCGGGCTCCTTCAGTCGCGCCAGGTGCACGGGCCGGAAATCGATCTCGACGCCCAGGTCCCGGAAGTACGCTTCGGCGCGGCTGCTGCCCAGGTAGGCCCAGGGACACGCGTAGTCGTAGTAGAGGGGTAGGTGCATGGAGCGAAGCGTATCATGCGTTCCACTTTGACACTCGACTTCGGCGAGCTCGAACGAGAGATGGCGCGCCAGATCGCATCGGGTCTGCGGCCCACGATCCAGGTCGCGGTCGACTTCCGCGGCGAGCTCGTCTTCGAGCAGGCGCGGGGCGCAGGCGCGACCGTCGACTCGACCTACGTGCTGTGGAGCTCGACCAAGCCGCTCGTCGCGGTGGCGTTGCTCCAGCTCGTCGAGGAGGGCCGCGCGGCGCTCGACGACCGCGTGTCGAAGCACTTCCCGGAGTTCGGCACGCGCGGCAAGGAGCGCTGCACGATCCTGCACCTGCTGACCCATCGCGGTGGATTTCCGGACTCGGCGCCCGAGACGCGCAGCGCGCTGTTCCGCGTCGCGCGCGACTGGAACGACGCGCTCCGCTTCGTGTGCGAGATGGACGCTCTCTGGGAGCCGGGCACCGATCGCGGCTATCACCCGCTCTCGGCCTGGTTCGTCGTAGGGGAGCTCGTGCAACGACTCGACGGCCGCCCGCTCGGCGATGCGCTGCGCGCGCGCGTGCTCGAGCCGCTCGGCATCGCGCGCGACGGCTTCTGCCTGGGTCGCCCGCACGACCTGGCGGCGCCGCCGCTCACGGTCCGCACGCGCGCGGCGAAGGGTGCGCCGACCGAAGGCGAGGCCGCGTTCTGGAGCGACCCACGCACGCACGCCTCGGTGATTCCCGGCGCCGGTGGAATCGCGCGCGCGCGAACGCTGGCGGCCTTCTACCGCGCGCTGCTCGACGGCGGGCGCGGCATGAACGGCGAGATCCTGTCCCCGGAGATGACGCGAGTCGCGACGTTCCCGCACGTCGCGGGCTTTCGCGACCGGACCATGGTCCGCGACATGCCCTGGGGATTGGGCATGCACCTGAAGCACGCGTTGCCGTCGGTCGACGACTGCGGAACGCGCGCGACGCCCGGCACGTTCGGTCACGGAGGTCACTTCCTGGTGAACACCGGCTTCGGCGATCCCGGCCGCGACCTCGCGGTGGCAATCCTGTCGAACGGGCTCGCCGAGCCGCTCGCGGGAATGCGCGCCGTGTGCGCGCTCTCGGATGCGATCCACGCGGCCGTGGACCGGGCGAGGGCCGGCGAGCGGAGCTAGAATCGCGACATGCGCGCGAACGGAATTGCGCCGGGTCTGCTGCTCGCGATGCCTCAGCTCGAGGATCCGAACTTCGCGCGCGCCGTCGTCCTGATGGTGCAGCACAACGATCAGGGCTCGTTCGGCATCGTCGTGAATCGACCGAGCGAGACGCCCGTGATCGAGGTCATGTCACCGCTGGGCATGCGCTGGCGCGGCGACCCCGAGGCCGTCCTCTTCGTGGGCGGGCCCGTCTCTCCCGAGTCGGGCTGGCTCCTGCACGAGCCGACCGACTCCGTCGCGGGCGAGGGCACGGTCGACGTCAGTGACGGGATCGCGCTGTCGACCTCGCCCGAGCACTTCCGCGCGCTGGTCGAGAAGCCTCCGCGTCGCCTGCGCTTCTTCGCCGGGTACGCGGGCTGGGGCTCGCATCAGCTCGAGAGCGAGCTCGCGCAGGGCGCCTGGCTCACCGCCGCAGTCACGCCGAAGCTGATCTTCGAGACACCGGCGGAGCGCATGTGGGAGGAGGCGCTGCGCTCGCTCGGCGTCGAGCCGGGCGCGCTGGTTCCCGGCGTCGGCGTTCACTGAGCCGCGAGGATCCGCCGCAGCGCCGCGTCGAGATCGGGGTCCCGGAAGCGATAGCCGCTGCTCTCGAGCTTGCGCGACGACACGCGGGCGCCGCCGAGAAGCAGCTCGTCCGCCGCCTCGCCGAGCGCCAGCCGCAGCACCGCGGCCGGCACGGTCATGAACGCCGGGCGGCTCAGGGCGCGCGCGAGCGCGCGGGTCAGCTCGGCGTTGGTGACGGGCGCGGGCGCGACGGCGTTCACCGGACCCGAGAGCGTCGCCGACACGATGCAGTGTCGCAGCGCGCCGACCACGTCGTCGAGCGTGATCCACGAGGTGTACTGCGTGCCCGAGCCGAGCCGGCCTCCCAGTCCGAGCCGGAACGGCAGCAGCATCGCCGCGAGCGCGCCGCCCGCGGGGTCGAGCACCACGCCGATCCGCGCGTTCACGACGCGCAGGCCGGCCTCGCGCGCTGCATCGGCGGCGCGCTCCCACTCCACGCAGACTTCCGCCAGGAATCCGTGTCCGGGACGACTGGTCTCGTCGACCCACTCGCCGCCGCGATCGCCATAGAATCCGATCGCGGACGCGGCGATCAGGGACGGCCTCGAGCCCAGCTTCGCGAGCGTCGCCGAGACGAGCCGCGTGGTGACGGTGCGGCTCTCCACGATCGAGCGCTTGCGCGCGCGCGTCCAGCGGCCCCCGGCGATGCTCTCGCCCGAGAGGTGCACGAACGCACCGATGCCCTCGAGCGCCGCCGCGTCGAGCCGCCCGCGCGCGGGATCCCAGCTCACCTCGTTCGGGCCGGCCGCTTCGCGCCGCACCAGCCGGACGACCGCGGTCCCTTCCGCCTCGAGCGACGCGCACAGCGCCTTCCCGACCAGCCCCGATGCTCCCGCGACCGCGATCCGCGCCATGCCCGCTCCTTCCGGCGTCTTCGCGTAGCATGGTGGCGAATCGGGGAGGACTCGGCATGAAGGACTTCGGGGGCAAGCTCGCGGTGATCACCGGCGGCGGCAGCGGGATGGGTCGCGAGCTCGCCGTGCAGCTCGCGCGCGAGGGCTGCCACGTCGCGATCTGCGACGTCGGCGAGGAGCCGATGGCGCAGACCCGGGTGCGCGCGCTGGCGGAGGCGCCCTCGGGCGTTCGCTTCAGCACGCACCTGTGCGACGTCTCCGAGGAGCGCCAGGTGATCGCGTTCCGGGCCGCCGTCGCGGCCGCGCACCAGGCGAAGCACGTCGACCTGCTCTTCAACAACGCGGGGATCGGCGGCGGCGGCAGCTTCGTGCACGACGACCGCGAGGAGTGGGACAAGACCTTCGCCGTGTGCTGGAACGGCGTCTACTTCTGCTCGCGTGCGTTCCTGCCCATGCTGATGGCGAGCCCCGCCGCGCACCTGATCAACACCAGCAGCGTGAACGGCTTCTGGGCGTCGCTCGGCCCGCGCTCGGCGCACACCGCCTACAGCGCGGCCAAGTTCGCGGTGAAGGGCTTCACCGAGGCCTTGATCAACGACTTCCGCAACAACGCTCCACACATCAAGGTGTCGCTCGTGATGCCCGGGCACATCGGCACCGACATCGTCGCCAACTCGAGCCGCCTGCTCGGTCGCGATCCCAAGGAGATGACCGACGAGCAGCTCGCCGAGGCGCGCGAGCGCATCGAGCGCGCGGGCTTCTCGGTCGAGGGCGCGTCGAACGAGCAGATCCGGCAGGGGCTCCAGCAGGTGGCCGAGGCCTTCCGCGAGGGCGCGCCGATGACGGCCGCCGCGGCGGCGAAGGTGATCCTCGATGGCGTTCGCGAGGAGCGCTGGCGGATCCTGGTGGGCAAGGACGCCGAAGCGTTGGACCGGCTCGTGCGCGAGACGCCCGAGGAGGCGTACGAGGCCGCATTCATGGAGCGGCTCCTGAAGCAGACGAGCTGGGCAATCGGGGGCTGACGGGAATCGGGTGCCTTCCGCGAAGCGGAGTGCTATCGAATCGCCCGTGAGACGATCTGTCCACCCGCCGAGAGCACGCCTGCTCGCCTTCGGCTTCGTACTTCTCCTGTGTGCTTCGCCGCGCGCGAGTGCCGACGCCGGCGCAGGCGACGTCAGCCTGGCCAATCCGCCCAAGTCGGTCGTCCCGATCATTCCGATCATTCCCGTCCGCGAGCACGAGATCTGGTTCCGGGACACGTGGTCGGCACGGATCAACGCCGGCTACGAGACCGACAAGGACCTGGGCCAGATCACGACCGGCGACGTCGAGGTCGACAGCGACAATTCGAGCCTGATCGGGATCGACTTCGGCCGCCCCCTCGTCGACAACTTCCGCGACCTGCCGATCGACTTCGCGTGGCGCATCGGCGTGCAGCGCTTCCTCGACCACTCGGCGGGTGCGAGCGGCTTCGCGCAGACGGTGTACCTGAAAATGTATCTGCGTCCGTTCCCGTGGGAGCGCTGGGTGGGAACGCGAATCGGCTTCGGCGAAGGCGTGTCGTACGCCTGGCGCGTGCCCGACGCGGAGCGCGCATACGCCGCGAACCACGACGAGAGCACGCACCGTCTGCTCAACTACCTGGACGTGAGTCTCGACGTGAACGTCGGCGACGTGATCCGAAACGAGAGCGCGCACGCGTGCTGGCTGGGCCTGGTGATCTCGCACCGCTCCGGCGTGTTCGGTCTGGTCGACCTGTTCGGCAACGTGCACAACGGGTCGAACTACAACACCGCGGCACTCGAGTGCGACTTCTAGCGCGCGCGCTCGGGGTCGTCGCCATCGCGGCTTGCGCGGGTTGCTCGTCGGACTGGGTCGACCTGAGCCCGCTTCCGCCGCCGAGCTACGAGACCCTCGGACCTGCCGAGGGGGAGGCCTGCGCGACGAATCCGCTGGCGCTGCCCTGGCACCAGGTCTTCGAGTTCGGCGCGCGCGACCGGCTCGAGCGCGCGCGCGATGCGGCGATCGCGAGCGTTCCGGGTGCGACGGGTCTGGTCAACGTGACGCTCGAGGACCGCTGGGCATACTGGCTGCTCTTCAGTCAGCGCTGCGCGATCGTGCGCGGGGACGCGATCCGATGACGGCGCGCGCGGTCGGGGGCGCGCTGCTGATCGCGGCGCTGTCGGCCTGTGCGGGCGATCCGGTCTCGCTCGGCCCGCGCGAGCCGGTCGCGTACGACGCGCGCGACCGGATCGACTACTCCGTGACGGAGTGCGGCGCGCAGGTGATGATCCTCCTGCCGGTCATGACCAACAACCGCGTCGGGCGTGCGATGGCGCTGATCGAGGAGCGCGCGGGAGACCGCTACATCGCGAACGTCCGGCTGCGCGAGCGCTGGACCTGGCTCGTCTTCGGCGAGTTCCATTGCACCGACGTCGTGGCGGCGACGTACGGTCGAGTGGACGCTCGCTAGCCCGATCCCTCGAGCGCGAGCGTCTCGACCTGAACCATCACGACGCTCATTCCCGTCTCGCTGCCCTTCGCGTGTGGCTCGCCCGCGGCGATGAACGCGGCCTGCCCGGCCTCGATCGGCGTGCGCACGCCGTCGCCGCCTTCGACCCAACCGACGCCCTCGACGACGATGAAGAGCTGCGCGGGGCCGGCCGGGTGGCGGCCGATCATGCCGCCCGGCTCGAAGCGCAGCGTGTGCACGTGCGCCCTTCCGCTTCCGGATGCGGCGAGCAGCGAGAACGCATCCTTCGCGCCGTAGGCGCTGATCCGCTGCTGCTCCGCCGGGCCGACCTCGACGATCTTCATCCGCGCGCCAGCGGCCGACGCATTTCGGTGCCGACCGGCGCGAAGCCGTACTTCGCATAGAACGGTCGGTTGCCCTCCGTGCGCTCGAGCAGATACAGACCCATCTCGGCGCAGCCGCGCTTGCGAGCCGCGTCGACCGCGGCCGAGAGGAGCAGCCCGCCGACGTTCTTCCCGCGCGCCGCGGGATCGACGATCAGCTCCTCGAGCTGGGCGTACTCGCCCCCGTAGCGGATCGCGAGGTTGTACGAGACCGTGGCGACGCCGAGGACCGCGCCCGCTTCCTCCGCCACGTGCACCGCGCCGCGCGCGCCGCCGACGAGGTCTGCGTACGCCGCGCGCCAGCCACGCGTGGCGCCCTCGCCGACGAGCGTCTCGATCAGCCCGAGGCAGCGCTCGCCATCGTCCACGCGGCCCGGTCGCACGGTCACCGCCATCGCTCTACCTCGCCAGCGGATCGGGCCGGAGCTGCACGAGGCCGACGTACGACTGCGGGATCTCCGAGTGGATCATCGGGTCCAGGCCGTTGTTGAACCA
>CAZMKX010000207.1:0-6690 GCA_964566375.1 uncultured Myxococcales bacterium | reverse complement strand
GGTACGCGCCGCCCGAGACCTGGGGCGTGGCCGCCGAGCCGATCTACAACCCGGCGGTCGGCTACGGCTACGGCTTCGGCATGGGGCTCGCGACCGCGGCGGTCGTCGACTCCTGGAACTCGCCGTACTACTACGGCTCCGCGTACCACGGCTATCCGTGCTGCGGCTCGACGAGCGCGAGCGTGTACGGTCACTACGGGAACGTGAAGTACGGCGGCGAGACGAGCTGGTACGCGAACTCGTCGGGCTACGGCCAGCAGTCGAGCGGCACCTACCACAACGAGGCGACCGGCACGACCGGCTCGTACAACGCCAGCCGCGGCTACGACGCCGGCAGCGACTCACAGTACGCGAAGACGAACCGCACCTACGACACGGCCGCCGGCGGCAGCGGCGACGCGCAGCACAAGGTCAGCTACGACTACGACACCGGGAAGTACAGCTACAAGGGCAGTGAGTCGGGCACGACCGCGTCGGGCAACGACTACACGCACACCACGAGCGGCGAGACCGGACAGGGCATGAGCTCGAGCACCTCCGTGACGAGCGGCAAGACCGGTCAGACCTACACGACGGGAACCGGGGACCGCGGCAACAACGTGTACGCGGGCGCCGACGGCAACGCCTACAAGAACAGCGGCAGCGGCTGGCAGAGCTCCGGCTCGAACGGCTGGCAGAACGCGAGCGGCAACAACTCGTGGGCCGACAACGAGCAGAAGGCGCGCAGCCAGTCGCAGTCGAGCTTCGGCAGCTTCAGCAATGGCGCACGCGGCGACGGCGGTTTCGGTGGCAGCGGGGGCGGCGGCGGCGGCGGGTGGAGCAACCATTTCGGTGGCGGCGGCGGTGGCGGGTTCGGCGACCGATTCGGCGAAGGCGGCGGCGGATTCCACGGCGGCGGCTTCGGCGGCGGCGGTGGATTCCACGGCGGCCGCCGGTAACGTGAGCACATGCGAAGGAGGACCCGATTCGTGACGAAGTCAGTGAAGCTCTGGTTGGCGGCCGGTCTGCTCGGCCTCGGTTCAGGCTGTCAGACGACTCAACAGATGCTCGATCAGTCGCAGCCGACGGCGCTCGACACCGCGATTCGCCGCGGCCGCTTCGAGCTCGGCTGTCCCGGTGCGTCCGCCGTGCTGCTCTCCGACGACTTCATCCAGCCGGCCGTTCAGGGGCCATGGGTGATGGGCATCTCGCGCCTGGAGTACACCTACGGAATCGAGGGCTGCGGCCAGCGCATGACGATCGTGGTCATGTGCCAGGAAGGCTCGGGCACCTGCTTCGCCGCCAACCCGCGCGGAGAGAATCCGGGGCAGCCCTGATCTCCCTGGATCCGCACCGCACGTCGCCCTAGCCCTCCGCTTGCTCCCCGCCGACGCCAGGGCTAGAAACGACGCGACGTGATACCGGTGCGCGACAGCCTCGCCTTGGTGCTCGCCGGCGGCGAAGGCCGGAGGCTCGCGCCGCTCACGAGCGAGCGGAGCAAGCCGGCCGTGTTCTTCGGCGGGCGCTACCGGCTGATCGACTTCGTGCTGTCGAATCTCGTCAACAGCGGCTTCGCGCACATCAAGGTGCTCACGCAGTACCGCGCGACGTCGCTGATCCGTCACCTCTCGCGCGCCTGGTCGCTGGGCGGCGTGCTCGACGCGTCGATCGATCCGGTGCCGGCGGGCCAGAACATCGGCCCGTACTGGTTTCGCGGCACGGCGGACGCGATCTGGCAGAACCTGGACCTGCTGCGCGAGCTGCGCCCGAAGGACGTCGTGATCTTCGGCTCCGACCACGTCTACAAGATGGACGTCTCGCTCATGCTCGACGCGCACCGGCGACGCGACGCCGACCTGACCGTCGCGACCCTGCCCGTCCCGCGCAGCGAGGCGCGCGGCTTCGGCTGCGTGAAGATCGACGAGGCCGGCTGGGTCGTCGATTTCCTCGAGAAGCCCGACGATCCGCCCGGAATGCCCGGCAATCCCGACATGACGCTCGTATCGATGGGCAACTACGCGTTCCGTACGCAGGCGCTGCTCGACGAGCTGCGCCGCAACGCCGGTGCCGAGGCGACGACGCACGACTTCGGTCGCGACGTGCTCACCACGGCGCACAAGCGCATGCGCATGCTCGCCTACGATTTCGCTTCGCAGCTGTGCCCGGGCGAGAGCGAGAGCTCGCGCGGCTACTGGCGCGACGTCGGAACGATCGACGCGTTCTACGAGGCGAACCTGGACCTGATCTCGGTCGAGCCGCGGCTCAACCTGTACAACGACCTCTGGCCGATTCGCGGCAACCAGCCGCCGTCGGGCCCGACGAAGTTCGTCTTCGCCGACGAGGCCGAGGGGCGCGTCGGGCACGCGGTCGACTCGATCGTCGGCTCGGGCACGATCGTGTCGGGCGGCCTGATGGAGCGAACCGTCTGCTTCTACCGCGTGCGCCTCAACAGCTACAGCCAGGTCTCCGACAGCATCCTCTTCCCGCTCGTCGACGTGGGCCGCGGCGCCAAGCTGCGCCGGTGCATCGTGGACAAGGGCGTGCGCATCCCGAAGGGCGAGGTGATCGGCTACGACCTCGAGCGCGATCGCAAGCGCTTCACGGTCTCCGAGGGCGGCGTGGTCGTGGTCTCGCGCGCGGACTTCGGTCAGCGCGACGAGTACGACGTCTGAGGCGCGGCTTGCGGATCTTCTTCGCCGCGAGCGAGCTGTCGCCGCTCGCGCAGAGTGGCGGGCTCGGCGACGCGGTCGCGGGGCTCTCGCGCGCGCTCGTCGCTCGGGGCCACGAAGTCGTCGTGGTCCTGCCCGCGTACCGCGCGACGCTCGCGAGCCGCGCCTGCCCGGCACTCGTGGACGCAGGCCCGGTGCGCTTCGGCGGCCCGTTCGGCGAGGTGCGCGGGCGCTGGCTGACCGGCGAGCTCGAGCCGCGGCTCGGCCTGCGCCTGCTCGACCTGCCGCCCTTCTTCGACCGGCCCGCTCTGTACGGGTTTCCCGACGACGCGGCGCGCTTCATCAGCTTCGCGCGCGGGGTCGCACAGCGCGCGCACGAGGAACGTCCCGACGTGCTGGTCGCGCACGACTGGCACGCGGCGCTCTCGCTGTGCGTGCTCCGCGCGCTCTTCGATCGCGGCCTCTCGCGCGGGGTGGGCGCGGTGCAGGTCGTACACAACAATGCGTACCAGGGTCGCGTGCCTGCGGCCGCCATGAGCTGGACCGGGCTTCCGGCGGAGCTGTTCGCCCCCGACGGGCTCGAGTTCCACGGCGACCTCTCGCTCCTGAAGGGCGGCCTGCTCTGGGCGGACCGGATCGTCGCGGTCTCGCCGAGCTACGCGCGCGAGATCCAGACGCCGGCCTTCGGCGAGGGGCTCGAAGGCGTCTACCAGCTCCGGCACGCGCGGCTCTCCGGCATCGCGAACGGGCTCGACACCGAGCGCTTCGATCCGGGCACCGACGAGGCGCTCCCGGAGCGCTTCGACTCGGCGACCGTCGCCGGCAAGCGCGTCTGCCGCGAGACCGTGCTCGCCGAGCTCGGGCTCGAGAAGGCGGAGCCGGGCCGCACGCTGGTGGCGATCGGACGGCTCGCGGCTCAGAAGGGCTGGGACGTGCTGGTCGAGGCGCTCGGCGGGCTGGTCGCCGCGGGCGCGTCGATCGCGTTGATGGGCGACGGCGAGCCCGCCCTCGCCGACGCGCTGCGCGCCGCGACCGCGCGCCACCCCGGTCGCGTGAAGGCCATCGTCGGCTGGGACGAGCGCGTCGCGCGCCGCCTCTACGCTTCGGCGGACGGCGTGCTGGTGCCTTCGCGCTTCGAGCCGTGCGGGCTCGTGCAGCTCACCGCCCAGCGCTACGGGGCGCTGCCGATCGCGCACCGCGTCGGCGGCCTCGCCGACACGATTCGCGACGGAGAGACCGGATTCCTGTTCGCGCCGCTCACGCCCGAGGGGCTCGTCGCCGCGGCGGAGCGCGCGGCCAGGCTGATCCGCGCGCGCGGCGCGGATCGCGTCGCGCGCGACCTCCTGCGGCTCGACGTCTCCTGGGCGCGACCGGCCGCGCTCTGGGAGGCCGCGCTCGAAGAGGTCGCGCGCGAGGCGCGGGCGCGGATTTGAGCGACGTCCGCCTGCGCGAGGGCTCGCCGACACCGCTCGGTGCCACCTGGGATGGCGTGGGGACGAACTTCGCGCTCGCGTCGTCGCGCGCAGACACGGTGGAGCTCTGCCTCTTCCCCGACCTCGACGCGGCGGTCGAGTCCGAGCGCCTCGCCCTGCCCGGCCGCAGCGACGACGTCTTCCACGGCTGGGTCGCCGGAGTGAAGCCGGGGGATCTCTACGGCTACCGCGTGCACGGTCCCTGGACGCCCGAGCGCGGGCACCGCTTCAACCCGCGCAAGCTCCTGGTCGATCCCTACGCGCGCGCACTGGCGCGCGAGATCCGCTTCGACGCGGCGCTGCTCGGCCACGACGCGCTCGATCCGGCGAAGCCGAGCGCGCTGGACAGCGCGCCGTTCGCCGCGCGCGCCGTCGTGATCGACCCGCGCTACGACTGGGGCGACGACGCGTCCCCGCGCGTGCCCTGGAGCCGCACGCTGATCTACGAGTGCCACGTGAAGGGCATGACGATGCGCCACCCGGCGGTGCCCGAGGTCGCGCGCGGTCGCTACGCCGGGCTCGCGCATCCGGCGGTGATCGAGCACCTGCGCGCGCTGGGCGTGACGACGCTCTCGCTCCTTCCCATTCACCACAGCGCCCCCGACGCGCACGTCGCGTCGCTCGGTCTCACGAACTACTGGGGCTACTCGCCGCTCGGCTACCTGGCGCCGGACGCGCGCTTCGCGAGCGGCTGTCTCGGCGAGCAGGTCGCCGAGTTCCGCGCGATGGTGCGCGCGCTCCATCGCGCCGGCCTCGAGGTCCTCGTCGACGTCGTCTTCAACCACACGGCGGAGGCGGATCCGCGCGGCCCGACGTACGCATTGCGCGGGATCGACAATGCGGCGTACTACCGCCTGGACCCCGCGAATCCCGCCGAGTACCAGGACTGGAGCGGCTGCGGGAACACCCTCGACGTGCGCCAGCCGCGCGCGCTGCAGCTGATCGTGGACACGCTTCGTCACTGGGTGCGCGAGCTCCACGTCGACGGCTTCCGTTTCGACCTGGCAACCGTGCTCGGGCGCGATCCCGAGGCCTTCGACGCGCGCGCGGCGTTCTTCCAGATCGTCCGGCAGGACCCGACACTGCAGAGTGTCAAGCTCGTGGCCGAGCCGTGGGACGCGACGGCCGGCGGCTACGCGCTCGGTCGCTTCCCGCGCGGCTTCGCCGAGTGGAACGACCGCTTTCGCGACGTCACGCGGCGTTTCTGGCGCGGCGATTCCGACACGTTGCCGGAGCTCGCGACGCGTCTCGCGGGCTCCGCGGACGTCTTCGCCGAGTCGGGTCGGCCGCCCCAGGCGAGCATCAACTACGTGACCTGCCACGACGGGATGACGCTCGCGGACGTCGTCTCGTACGCCCGCAAGCACAACGAGGCCAACCGCGAGCAGAACCGCGACGGAGCCGACGAGAACTGGAGCTCCGGCCACGGCGCGGAGGGGCCGACCGAGCTCCGCGGCGTCCTGCGCGCACGCGCGCGCGCGAAGCGGAACCTGATGGCGACGCTCGCCTTCTCGCTCGGCGTCCCGATGCTCTCGCACGGCGACGAGCTCTCGCGCACCCAGCGCGGCAACAACAACGCCTACTGCCTGGACGACGAGACGACCTGGCTCGACTGGTCTCTCGACGAGGAGCGGCGGGAGTTCCTCGGCTTCGTGCGGCGCGCTTTCGCGCTGCGCCGCCAGAGCCCGCTCTTCGCGCGAACCCGCTTTCTCGACGGGGGCAGCGCCGGCGACGTCGTCTGGCTCCGGCCCGACGGCCAGGCGTTCCGCTCCGACGACTGGCTCGACGCGCGATCGCATGCGCTCGGCATGCTTCTCGCGGGCGGGGATGCGGAAGCGAGCGAGCTGCTGCTCGTGAACGGCGGCGCGCACGGCTGCTTCTTCGGGCTTCCCGCGGATCCGCTCTCGGGGCGCTGGACGCCGGTCCTCTCGTCGGCCTGTCAGACGCCGGGGCGTCCGCGCCGGGGTCGCGTCCGGCTCGCGGCGCGCTCGTTCACCTGGCTGCGCTGCGAGAGATTGCCGTGAGCGCACCGGCACTCGATCCCGCGGAGCTCGCGGCGCTCGCCGCCGGCGCGCACCACGACCCGCACCGCCTGCTCGGCGCACACGAAGCGACGCGAGACGGGAAGGCGGGCGCCGTCGTGCGCGCGTTCCACCCCGACGCCTCGGTCTGCGAGGCCCTCGTCGAGGGCGCGGAGCCCTTCGCGCTCGCAGCCCTCGGAGGCGGAGTCTTCGAGGGCTTCCTCGCGGGCCGCCCGCTCCCGCTCCGCTACCGCTTGCGCTTCCATTTCCCCGACGGCAATCGCTGGGAAAGGGAGGACCCCTACGGCTTCGCGCCGACGCTCGGCCCGCTCGATCTGCACCTGATCGGCGAGGGCAACCACGAGCGGCTCTGGGAAGCGCTCGGCGCGCGCGCGATGCGCCACGGCGGCGTCGACGGTACGGCGTTCGCGCTCTGGGCGCCGAACGCGACGCGCGTCAGCGTGGTGGGCGACTTCTGCGGCTGGGACGGCCGACTCCTGCCCATGCGCTCGCTCGGCGGCGCCGGTGTCTGGGAGATCTTCGTGCCCG
>CAZMKX010000206.1:0-6727 GCA_964566375.1 uncultured Myxococcales bacterium | reverse complement strand
CCCACGAAGGTCTCGTTGACCATCGCGTCGGGCCACAGGAAGGCGACGGCCGCGTCCAGCATGGCCAGGTGCACGTGCTGTCCCCCCTTGCCCGTGGCGCGCGCGAGCAGTGCGGCGGTGATCGCCTGCGCGGACGTGAGCGAGGTGACCTTGTCGCACACGATGTTCCGGACGTAGTCCGGCCTGCCGACCGCGGGATCGATCTGGGTCTCGACCATGCCCGAGAGCATCTGGATGACGGGATCGTAGACGCGCTTGGCGGCGTAGGGCCCGGTTGGCCCGAAGCCCGAGATCGAGACGTACACGATCTCGGGCGCGACGCGGCGCACGTCCTCGTAGCCGATCCCCAGGCGCTCTGCGGCGCCGGGGCGGAAGTTCTGCACGAGCGCATCCGCAGTCCGTGCCAGCTCCAGCAACAGCGCGACTCCGGCCGGCCGCTTGAGATCGAGCGCGATCGAGCGCTTGTTGCGGTTCAGCGACGCGAACGTCGTGGACACGCTCCCGCGCCGGTAGCCGATCGCGCGAACCATGTCGCCGCCGCGAGGCGGCTCGACCTTGATCACGTCCGCACCCTGATCGGCCAGGATCTGGGTGGCGAACGGTCCCGACACGACCGCAGTGAGGTCGACGATGCGAAAGCCTTCGAGCGGGCCAGTCACGGTCACCGCTGCCCTCCCCTTCCGGTTCGCAGAGGATCGATGCCCTGCGCCGATCATCCGGGCAGGCACGCGGGCGGTCAAACGCGTTCCCGGTCGGGCGTGCCGGGCGCAAACGGGCTCGCCCTGAGCGGCTCTGCCGCCCACGCTCAAGCGCGCGCCGGACTCGCAGCCTCGCTCGCCGAGCCTTGGCGGCGCAGGCGGCCCGGCACCGGCTTGAGCGGAAGGTGCGGCATGACCTTCTCCGCGAAGAGCTCGAGGTTTCGCATGACCTTGGCGTGGGGCATGTCGCCGACGTGGAAGGCACCCATGAAGATGCCGGCGCCCGCGCGCTCCATCTGGCGCAAGAGCCGCTCGCCCACCTGATCGGGCGTTCCGATCAGGGCCTCTCCCCGCTCGGCGTCGGGCGCGAGCGTCGGCTCCGCGCCTCCGCCGCCGAGCGCGCGGGCCTTCAGGAACCCGCGCAGCGACGCGCTGCTCGTATAGCCGGGCGGCATCAGCATCTGTGTCGGCAACGCGAAGCAGCGCTCGGCGAAGTAGCGCAGGTGCGGCTCGACCTCGCGCTGGGCGGTCTTCTCGTCGTCGGCCAGGTAGACGACGCTGGTCCAGCCGAACTTTTCCGGCCCGGCCTCGTAGCCGTGCCGCGTGCTCGCCAGCTCGCGATACATGTCGTAGTAGCGGACCAGCTGATCCATCGGTGTGTAGGTGCAGATGTACGGATAGCGGTGCTCCGCGGCCCAGGCGATCGTCTCGCTCGAGCCTTGCGACGGGCAGAAGATGGGTGGATGGGGCTGCTGGAGCGGGCGCGGCCAGACGTTCACGTAGCGGAAGTGGTAGTGCTCGCCGTCCCAGATGAAGGGCCCCGGCTCGGTCCAGGCCTTGACGATCAGGTCGTGAGCCTCGAGGAAGCGGCCGCGCGACTGCGACGGGTCGAGGTTCAGCGAGAAATACTCCGCGCCGATGCCGCGCACGAAGCCCGAGATGACCCGACCACCGCTGATCACGTCGAGCATGGCCACCTCCTCGGCGACGCGCAGCGGGTGGTCGCGCAGGCAGATGCCGTTGCCCAGGATCGCGATCTTGGCGCGCTCGGTGCGGGCCGCGAGCATCGCCGCGATGATGTTCGGCGAAGGCATGGTGCCGTAGGCGTTCTGGTGATGCTCGTTCACGCACAGCGCATGGAATCCCAGTCGATCGGCGGTGACGAGCTGATCGAGGTACTCGTTGTAGATGCGCTCGCCGCGCACCGGGTCGTAGTGCGAGTTCGGAAACACGACCCACGAACTCCGGCTCCGCTCCTTGAAGTCCGCCGGAATGTGCGGCCAGGGCATCAGGTGGAAGAAGAAGACCTCGAGATCCATGGGCAACTCCTCACGTCGAGCGCGCGAAGTCGATGACCTCACGTGCCAGCTCCTCGGCCGCCTCGAGCGGCACCACGTGGCCCGCGCCCCGGATGAGCCGGAAGCGCGCGTCTGGCAGCAGGCCGGCGAGCTTTTCGCCGTGCTTGGGCGGCAGCAAGCGATCGCCGTCGCCCCACACGACCAGCGCCGGGCACGTGACGTGGTGCAGGCGCCGCGCGAGATGAGGATTGTACGGTCGCTTCCACATCAGCCGCGCGACGGCCGCTTGCTCCTCGTACATACGCACGATCGTGTCGGGTTCCGGCGCGGTCGAAGACGAGCGCAGCGCCGCGGCTAGCGCGGGGTTCGCGAACAGCACCGCCATGGCCTCCCCGGGCTCCAGAATGAACAGGTCCGGCATGGGCTCGTCGGGTCGAAGGCCGACGGCGCTGACAAGGACCAGGCGCGCCAGCAGGTCGGGACGAAAGACCGCGAGCTCCGTCGCGATCCAGCCGCCCAGCGACACGCCGAGCACGCTCGGCCGCTCGAGACCCAGCGCCGCGATCACGTCCACGTAGTGCAGCGCGACGTCGTCGACGCCTTGCACCCAGTCTTGGAGCGGCGTCCCTCCGAAACCCGGGTGGACTGGCGCATACACGCGGAACTCGCGCGCCAGCGCCTGCTCGAAGGGGCCGACGAGACCTGCCCCGCCGGCACCGTGGAGGAGCAGGAGCGGGGTACCGCTGCCCCCGACCTGCACCGGGACCTCGTAGCCCCGGACATCGACCCTGCGCAGCTCGAAGCCACCTTCCATGGAATCGCCTCGCCTCCGCGCATCAGCCTACCACCCTCACTGGAGAGCAAGGGGCCACGCGCGAGCGATACCGGACCGCAGGGCGGAGCTCCGAGGGGAAGGGGAAGGAAGACGAGAGCCTCGCCCTGCGGCCGGCGCCGTGATCGAACCTACTGCAGCACGAAGCCCTCGTAGCCCTTCGCGGCGACCTCGTCGCACCGCGCGCGGTAGGCCGGCGCGCCGCCCATGTAGGCGAGGAAGGTGCGCTTCTTGTTCGGGAGATTCTGGTTCACGCCCATGAACCAGGAGTCCGCCGTCGGCAGCAGGGTGAACGCCACCAGCTCGTACACGTGCTGCGTCCATGCGTCCTCGGCAGCCTGGGTCGGCTCGATGCGCTCGTACCCCTTCTGACGCATGTAGCGGACCAGATCCGTCACCCATTCCACGTTCTGCTCGATGCAGCGCGGGATGTTGCAGAAGGTGGCGGCGTTGTGCGGCCCGACGAGCGTGAGCAGGTTGGGGAAATCCACGGTCTGCATCCCGAGATAGGTCTTGGGACCGTCCGCCCACTTCTCCCTCAGCGCGCGCCCGCCTGCTCCACGGATGTCGATCCGGTCGAACGCGCCGGTGATGGCGTCGAAGCCCGTGGCGCAGATGAGGATGTCGAGCTCGTACTCGGCCTTCGTGGTTCGCACACCCTTCTCGGTGATGCGCTCGATCGGTGTCTCGCGCAGATCGACGAGCTCGACGTTGTCCTGGTTGTACACCTCGTAGTAACCGGTCTCGAGCGGCACGCGCCGCGTTCCGAAGCCGTGGTTCGTCGGGCACAGCTTCTCCGCAATCTTCGGGTCGCGAACGCGCTCGCGGATCTTCCTGCGCATGAAGTCGCTGATCAGGTCGTTCGCCTCCTGGTTGAGCAGGATGTCGTTGAAATTCCCCATCCAGATCCCGAACCCGGGCTCCCAGTAGAGCTTCTCCCAGAACGCCTCGCGCTCTCCGGGCGGCACCGCGAGGGCCGAGCGCGGGTCGGAGCGATGGAGGAAGCCGCCCATCGACTCCCGGCACCTCGCGAAGATCTGGGGATAGGTCGCCTTGATCTCGCGCTGGGTCTCGGGGTCGATCTTGCGGTTGCCCAGCGGCGCGCAGTAGTTCGGGGTGCGCTGGAACGCCGTGAGTCGGCCGGCGGTCTTGGCGACCTCCTGGATGACCTGGACCCCGGTCGCGCCGGTGCCGATCACTCCCACCCGCTTCCCGGTGAAGTCCACCGGCTCGTGCGGCCAGCGAGCGGTGTGATACACCTCGCCCGCGAAGCTCTCGAGGCCCTCGATCTTCGGCCAGGTCGGCGCGGACAGCACGCCGATCGCCGTGATCAGAAACCGCGCCCGTGCGCGTCGGCCGCGCTCGCTCTCGATCTCCCAGACGTTCTCGCGCTCGTCGAACTTCGCCGCCTTCACGGCGCTGCCGAACTCGATGTCCTTGCGCAGGTCGAAGCGGTCCGCGACGAACTCGAGGTAGCGCAGTGTCTCGGGCTGCGGAGAGAAGTGCTCGCTCCAATCCCAGTCCTGCAGCAGCTTCTCGTCGAAGGAGTAGCCGTAGCTGTAGCTCTCGGAGTCGAAGCGCGCGCCCGGATAGCGATTCCAGTACCAGGTACCGCCCACGCCGCCGCCCGCCTCGAAGACGCGAACGGAGAGACCGAGCTCGCGCAGCCGGAGGAGCTGGTACATGCCTGCGATCCCTGCGCCGATGATGATCGCGTCGTAGAGATCGACCGCCTTCTCGCGCGGCGGCGAGGCTTCCCGTCGAGTGTCGGACATCATGCGTTTTCCTCTCTTCGTTCCGCTGGCTCCGCTCGAGCTGCGGACTCGTCGTAGCGAATGAACTCGACGAGGTTCTGTTCGGGGTCGCGCGTGTACACGCTCGTGCCTCGTCCTCGCGCGCCCCTCATCGGCAGCGGGCCGGCGACGATCGCCGCTCCCGCCTTCGCGAGCGTCCGGTGGAGCTCTTCCGCGCTCCCTTCCCAGACGAAGCAAAGATCCGCGCAGCCCGGCGTCGCGGCCGGCCCGCGCAACGTGAACTTCTCGTTCTGCCACAGCTCCGGCAGGTGGACGTTGATCTTCTGCGTCCCGAAGCGGATCTCGAAGGCCGGGAACACCCGCCCCTCGATCTGCGAGCGATCGGGCACCTCGAAGCCGAGCGCGCCATAGAACGCGATCAGCTCGAGTGGCCGCGCCGTCGGAATGGCCACGTGATCGAAGCCCGCTATCACCATACGAGGTCTCCGCTCACCCGGGCAGGTAGAGGCCACCGTTCACATGGATGGTCTGGCCGGTGATGTAGGCGGAGTCCTCGGAGCACAGGAACGCGAGGGTGGCGGCGATCTCCTCCGGTCGACCCGGCCGACCGACGGGCACGCCCGCGATCAGGCGGTCCCAGCCGTCCGCGCCGAAGAGCTCCTTCAGTCGATCGTGCAGGATGAAGCCGGGTGCGATGGTGTTGGCGGTGATCCCGTCGCGCGCGAGATCGCGAGCGACCGCGCGGGTGAAGCCGGTGATGCCCGCCTTCGCGGCCGCGTACGGGAGCTGCCCGCGTCCCGGATGATAGGCGTAGAGCGAGGCGACGTTGACGATGCGTCCGAAGCGCCGCTCCGCCATCCCGGCCGAGAACGCGCGCGACAGGTAGAAGGTGCCGTTCAGGTTGACGTCGAGAACCCGGCTCCAGGTCTTGCTGCCGAACTCGGCGAGCTTCCCCGCCCCCTGGATGCCTGCATTGTTCACGAGATAGGCGACGTGAACGCCCGAGCGGCCGAGCTCGCCCGCGAGCGCGCCGACCTGCTCCTCCTTGGTCACGTCCAGGACGCGGAAGACCACGTGGTCGCGCTCGCTCGGCTCCAGATGCTCGAGCCAGCCCTTGGCGTCCTCCTCGCGCCGGTCGCAGGCGACGACCGGGATGCCGTCGCGGACGAGTCGCCGGACCATGGCCGTGCCGAGGCCTCCGAGCGCACCGGTGACGAGCGCGTGCCCCCGGCTCACGGCGACCGTCCGCTCCCGGCCGCGACACGCGAGAAGTTCACGGGCGAACGACCTCCGCCTGGAGCCGATCCAGATCGATCCGGTACAGCTGCGCGACGTTCTCGCACAGGATCGCGCGGCGCTGCTCCTCGCTGAGCTGCTTCGTGTGCTCGGCGAGCATCTCCTGCGACCACGGCCACGTCGAGTCACTGTGAGGGAAGTCGTTGGCCCACATGAGCCGGCGCCAGTTCATGTCGTTCGCGTGCCGGAAGGCCGTCCAGTCGTCCTGGAACGTGGTGTAGATGTTCTCGCCGAAGTACTCCGAAGGCAGCCTCAAGAGCTTCTGGCCCGCGGGCAGCCAGTAGCGGTGCCGCTTGTACGCGTGGTCCATGCGGTACATGTAGTGCGGCACCCAGCCGGCGTCCGCCTCGACGCACACGACCTTGAGTTCGGGGTGCCGCTCGAACACGCCTCCCAGGATCAGAGTGCCCATGATGTCCTGACAGCCGCGGATGATCGACAAGAAGCCGTTCATCTTCGGGCCGCGCGTACGCTGGTTGTCCGCGCCCGAGGTCAGGATGTGGAAGGAGAGCGGCAGTCCGAGAGCGATCGCGGCCTCCCAGAACGCGTCGTACGCCGGCGAGTCGTAGTCCTCGACCGCGGGGTTGCCCGGCATCATCACGCCGCGCAAGCCGAGCGCGCGGATCTTCTCGAGGTCCTCGATGCCTTCTTCCGGCGTGCGCATCGCCGTCTGACCGCAGCCGAGCAGGCGGTTGAGATGAGCGCTGCAATACCCCGCGAGCCAGCGGTTGTATGCGTCGAAGCAGGCCTTCTTGTAGTCGAAGTCAGGGTGGTTGCAGAGCATCATCCCGACGGACGGATAGATCACCTCGGCCGCGACGCCGTCGCGATCCTGGTCGGCCATCCGTG
>CAZMKX010000205.1:0-6732 GCA_964566375.1 uncultured Myxococcales bacterium | reverse complement strand
GGCGCACCTGCAGCGCGAGCGGCTCGCCGGAGAAGCGGAAGAGCTCGCGCGCCTGCAGGGGAACCGGCGCGAAGCGGACGCCCGCAGCCACCCGCACCCCCTGCGCCTCGAGCTGAGCCCGGAGGACCGCCGCCGCATACCGCTCGGGCAGCGCGACCGCGCGCCAGAACGTCGTCGGTTCGCGGTCGGCGGAGACGGAGCCCGTGACCCGCACGCTCTCGCCGGTGCCATCGGGAAGCACGGCGACGTCGAGCGCGAGCCGACCGCCTCCGCGCAGCGTCTGCGCGTCGGGCAGCGTCCGGAAGTACGGCGTGGCGGGCGCCAGTCGCACCTGCGCGGGCTCGCCCACGCGCGCGCCCGGGGCGACGTCGATGCGGAAGCTCGAGTAGTTCGCGCTCCACGCGCTCGTCGGCGCGTAGTACGCGCGCGAGGAGACGGGCTCCCAGTCCGGGTGGAAGTAGACGCCGTCGAAGCGCGTGGCGTCGATCCCGATTCCGCCGCGGATCTCGCGGACGCCGCGCAGGCGGACCTCCTCCGCCAGCTTCCAGAGCGACTCCGAGACCAGGCTCGGATCGCCCTGCCCCACGATCCAGAGTGTTCCGTCGAGCACTCCGTCCGTGAGCTCGCCTTCGAGAAGGACCGGCGTCTCGAAGCGGTGCGTAGGGCCCCAGTGCGCGAGGGCGGCGGTCGCGATCAGGAGCTTCTGGTTCGACGCGGGGACGAGCGCCGCGTCCGCCTCTCGCGCCAGCACGCGTCGTCCGCTCTCGAGCTCCTCGACGACGACGCCGACCCGCGCACCACGAAGCGCCGGCGCCGCGACGAGTCGGTCGAGGCTGCGCGCGAGCGGCGACGCGTCCGCCCGCGCGATGCTCGAGAGCGCGAGGCAAAGCGCAACCAGCCCGAGTGCGCGCGCAAAGACAGTCACCGCGCGCGAACCTTAGGCCACTCGTCCTCACCTTGCCGCCCCGCGCACGGGCCGCCATCCTGCAGCCTCGACGAGGGGGACGATGGAGGGAGCACGCGCGTGGCTCGAGCGCGAGCACGGCGCCGCAGTTCGCGAGCTCGTGCCGCTCCGGGGCGGCGCCGGCGCGCGCCGCTATTGGCGAGCCGTGTTCGCCGACGGCGCCCGCGCGGTGCTGATGCACGCGCTGCCCGAGGATCCGGCCATACTTCCGCCCGCGCTGCGCGCGCAGCCGGTGGCCATCCCCTTCGTCGAGGTGAGCGCGTTTCTCGCGAGCCAGGGCCTGCCCGTTCCGCGCATCTTCGCCGTCGACACGGCCGAGCGTTGGGTCCTGCTCGAGGATCTCGGCGAAACGCATCTGCTCGACCTGCCGCCGCACGAGCGGAGCGTTCGCCTGCGCGAAGCCGTCGAGCTGCTGGCACGCGTGCACCAAACTCCGCGCGGAGACGCGCTGCCGTTCCAGCGCGCGTTCGACGTCGAGTGGGTGCGCTTCGAGCTGCGCACGTTCGCCGAGCACGGCCTCGCGCCAAGCTGGCACGCGGCCCTCGCGCCCGAGCTGGACGCGCTCGCACGCGCGATCTCGGCGCTGCCGCGCGTGCTCTGCTTGCGCGACTACCAGAGCCAGAATCTGATGATCGACGCCTCGGGGCGGCTGCGCGTGCTCGACTACCAGGACGCCCTGCTCGCCCCGGCAGAGCTCGACCTCGCGGCACTCGTATACGACTCGTATCTCGAGCTCGGGAGCGCGGAACGGTCGGAGCTCCAGTCACGCTACTGGAGGGCCCGCGGCTCGACTCCCGATCCGGCTGCCTTCGCGCTGCTCCTGGTGCAGCGGAAGTGCAAGGATTACGGCCGCTTCCGCTTCATCACTCAGGTGAAGGGCGACATGCGCTACACGCCCTTCATCGCGCGCGCCCGGGCAGCGGTGCTCGAAGCGCTGCCGCGCCTCCCTGCGGGCCAGCGACGGCTCGCGCAGATCCTCGAGCAGGCGCTCGAGAGCGACGCTTCGTGAAGGCGATGATCCTCGCGGCCGGCCTCGGCACCCGCATGGGCGCGCTCGCGCGCACACAGGCGAAGCCGGCGCTTCCGGTCCTGGACGTGCCGGTCGTCCTGCGCATGGCTCGGACCCTGGCCGAGAACGGCGTGTCGCGCGTGGTCGTGAACACGCACGCGCATCCGGAGAGCCTTCACCGCGCGCTCGCGCGGGCGCCCGTGCCCGTCGATTGGGTCGAGGAGCCGGAGCTTCGGGGCAGCGGCGGTGGCATTCGGGGGGCGCGCGCCTGGCTCGAGGACGACGAGCCCTTCCTCGTCTTGAATGGCGACATGTGCCTGGATCTCGACGTCCGGGCGCTCCTCGCACACCACCGCGCACGCGGCGCACTGCTCACGCTTGCGCTCCGTCACGATCCGCGAGAGCGCGAGTTCGGGTCGATCGGCTACGATGCAAATGGGGATGTGCGGCGCATCACGGAACGAATCGACCTTCGCGGCGAGAAGGGGTCGGGTTTGTTCATCGGGGTGCAGTTGATGGAGCAGTCGATCCTTTCGCGACTCCCGGAGAGCGCGCGCTTCGAGATCATCCCCGAGCTCTGGCTGCCCGCGCTTCGCGAGGGCGCGCGTGTCACCAGCTGGCTGCAGCCAGCGGGCGCGCGCTGGTGGCCCGTCGGCTCGCCGCACGAGCTGCTCGACGCGAACCTGGCCGCGCTCGACTCCGAGCTGCCGCAGGGCGGAGTGCGCGTCGATGCGAGCGCGCGCGTCGACGGCAAGCTGACGGGGCGCGTCTGGATCGGCGCAGAGGCGGTGGTCGAAACGGGGGCGCGGGTCGGGCCGAACGCGGTCGTCTGCCGCGGCGCTCGCGTCGGCGCCGACGCGCGGCTCGAGCACGCGGTCGCGCTTCCCGAAGCAAACGTCGAGGCCGGTGCGCAGCTCGCGCGAGCGATCGCGTTCGGCAGCGAGGTCTGGCGCGATGAGTGAGATCGTCTTCGTGGGAACGGGCGATGCTTTCGGCAGCGGCGGCCGGCGCAACAGCGCGATCGTCGTTCGCGACGCCGGGCGCTCGATCCTGCTGGACTGCGGACCCACGACCCTCGGCGGGCTGAAGCTCCTCGGCATCGACCCGTTGGAGATCGACGCGATCGCACTCAGCCACTTCCACGGCGACCACATCGCCGGGGTTCCGTTCCTTCTACTCGACTATCTCTACCAGCACGAGCGCGAGCGGCCACTCGAGATCCTCGGCCCTCCGGGCGTCGCCGAGCGCCTGGCCGCGCTGACCCAAGCGTACGACTACCACCTCGAGCGCGATCGCCGCTATGCGCTGCGCTACGTCGAGTTCACCGTCGACAAGGCCATCGAGGTGGCGGGCTTCCGCCTGACGCCGATGCCGGCAGTGCACCAGGCGCACACCTGCCCCCACATGCTGCGCATCGACACCGAGCGGCGTTCGCTGGTCTTCTCGGGCGACACGGGCTGGCACGACGCGCTCCCGACGAGGGTCGGCGACGTGGATCTCTTCGTGAGCGAGTGCGTGTTCTTCGATCACGATTTCGAGTTCCACCTCTCCCATCACCGCCTCGATCGCGAGCGCGCGCGCTTCCAGTGCGGCGCGCTGCGCCTCACGCACCTGGGAAGCCAGGTGCTCGAGAACGAAGCGCGCGTGCGCTTCGACACCGCGCACGACGGTTTGCGGATCGAGCTCTAGCCGCGAGCCGCGCGCGCTAGGACCGGAACGCGTCGGGCGGACAGAGCGCGCCGAGACAGACCGCACGTCTCGCGCCCGTCGCCGCCGGCAGGCTCGAGGGCGTTCCGAGGCTGGCGCAGTGGCCCATGACGGCGAACGCGATCGCCTCGAGCGCGCCGCTCGGCACGCCGTGGTCGTCCGCCGTCTCGACGTGTGCGGGCGCAAGGCGCGCGCGCAGCCCGTCGAGGAGCGCCGGATTGCGCACGCCACCACCGTAAACGATCCAGCGTTGCGGCGGCTGCGGAAAGAAGCGCTCCGCGGCGCGCGCCACGCTCTCGACCGTGAGCGCGGCGAGCGTCGCGAAGACGTCGTCGGCCGAGCCTCCGCGCGCCAGGACCGCGTCTCGGGCGCGCTCGAAAAACTTCTCGTCGAAGCGCTCGTGCCCGGTGCTCTTCGGTGGCGCTTGCGCGAAGTACGGATCGGCCAGCCACTCCTCGAGCAGCGCCGCGTGCGCGCGCCCGCGCAGGCTCCGCTCACCCTCGCGATCGAAGCGGGCTCCGCCGTCGCTCGCCCAGCGCGCGGCACGGTCGAGCAGCGCGTTCCCGGGACCCGGGTCGAACGCGATCACGCGCGCCGGATCGCGCCCGTCCAGGTAGGTCACGTTCGTGAAGCCGCCGATGTTGAGGACCGCGCGGCGCTCGTGCGCCGCGGCGAAACGATAGAAATGGAAGAACGGGGTGAGGGGCGCGCCCTGTCCGCCCGCTGCGATGTCCGCGCGGCGGAAGTCCGCGACCACGGGCCGCCCGGTGCGCTCGTGGATCTCGGCCGCCGAGCCGATCTGCAGCGTGCCGCGCACCTCCGGCTCCGGGTAGTGGCCGACCGTCTGGCCATGCGACGCGATCCCGCGGATCTCGCCGAGCGGAACGCCGGCTTCGCGCGCAACGCCGAGGGCCGCCTTCGCGAAGAGCCCGCCGAGCTCCACATCGAGCTTCACCAGCTCGCGAAGCGCGATCGGTCCGAGCGCGAGCGCGTGGATGCGCGCGCGGAGCTCCTCGTCGATCGGCTGCTCCCGGAATGCGACGAGCGAGACGTCTCCCGGATCCCGGCCGACGCGCACGAGCGCCGCGTCGATCGCGTCCGCGGATGTCCCCGACATCAAGCCGATCCAGAGCACGCGCACCCCCTGCCAGCTGTGCCGATTCGACGCGCCGGGGCGGTCAGCCTTCGTTGCGGCGCTCCACCCGAGTCTGCGCCGTGATGATGGCCGACTCCACCACGGCTGGCACGCTGCACGCCGCATGGAGCGTGCTGCGGTCCGCGGGTCGGAGGTTGGTGAAGTGCAGCCCCATTCCCGCGCTCGGCGCCTTCTTGCCGCCGTAGCCGCGAGTCCAGCGGACCTCCGCTTCCGAGCAGATCCGGATTCCGGTCGGCCCGCCCAGATACAGCACCAGCTGCAGGCGCGTCCCCGGCGGGCGCGGCGCGAGCGACTGCACGAATACGCCGGTCTCGGACAGGTTCGCGCCGTAGCCCAGGAAATGGGTGCCGTGGTCCCCCTCGCGTGCGCACTCGATGCGCATCGGCGGGCGAAGCAGCTTGCGTTTCGCGGGACCCGAGGGAGCCATTTCGAGTCCCATCGGCGGGACCGTAAGCCGCCTTGACCCCCGTGTCGCCGGCGCGGCGTGTCTGTCTCCCCCCGTCCTTTGGCCCGGGTGCGCGCGTCTGATAAGCTCCGCGCGCGATGAGCTCCCGCACGGACGAACGATCCCGCATCCTCGGAGGTCTGCTCTGCTTCGGCGCCATCGCCGCGGCGGCGCTCTTTCTGGCCGGCGTGCTGGCCAAGAGCTACTGGGCGCTGGCCATCCCGGTCGCGGTGGTCGTCCTCTTCGTGCTGTCGCTCGTGAGCTGGATCGGCTGGACGATCGCCACCGTCCACGTCGAGGCGGAGGGCGAGCGGATCGCCGCGAGCGGCACGGGCACCGGCGGCGCGGGCGGCGCGACCCGCCCCGGCGCGGGATCCGGCGCGAACGGAAACGGCTCGAGCGCGAGCTAGCGCGGATGCGGATCGCGCTTCTCACCTACCGGGGAAACATGTTCTGTGGCGGCCAGGGCGTCTACGCCGCCATGCTCGCGCGCGGCCTGCACGAGCTCGGCCACGAGGTCCACGTGATCGCGGGCCCGCCGCTTCCCGATCTGGCGCCGGGCATCCCTCTGCACGTGATCCCCAACGAGAACTTCTTCGCACTGCCCGTCGCGCAGGCGCTGCCGAAGGACAATCCGTTCCGCGCGCTCACGCCGGGCAACCTCTGGGAGCTCGGGCTCACACGCTTCGGTGTCTTTCCCGAGATGACCACCTTCGGTCTCCGCTTGATGCTGCGCTGGCGCGAGCTGCAGCGGAAGCACCGCTTCGACGTCGTGCTCGACAACCAGTCGCTCTCCTGGGGACTTCTGGCGCTCCAGGCCACCGGAATCCCGGTCGCGGCCATGGTCCATCACCCGCTGCACATCGACCGCATCGCGGACTTCGAGATCGATCCGCGCTTCCGCCGCAAGTGGAAGCGCACGCTCTACTTCCCGCTCTTCATGCAGGAGACGGTCGTGCCGCGGCTGGCGCGGATCCTGACCGTCTCGAACGCGGCCGCCGTCGAGATCGAGCGTTACTTCAAGGTCCCGCAGAAGGAGATCTCGGTCGTCTACAACGGCACCGACGCCGAGACGTTCCGTCCGCTCGATCGCCCGAAAGAGACCGACCTGATCTTCATCGGGCGAACCGAGGACCGGAAGAAAGGCATCCCGTACCTGCTCGACGCGCTGGCACGCACGCCCGAGCACGTGACGCTGAAGATCGTCGACGGCCGCATCCCCGACGACGGGCTGGTGCCGCGCAAGCTCCGCGAGCTCGGCCTCGAGAAGCGCGTCGTACTGGTGAAGCGGATGCTCACGATCGAGGAGCTGGTCGAGCAGTACTCCACCGCGCGCATCGCGCTCGTGCCGTCGTTCTTCGAGGGCTTCGGCTTTCCCGCGTCCGAGGCCATGGCCTGCGGGCTGCCGGTGATCGCGACGATCGGCGGCGCGCTGCCCGAGGTCGTCGGCA
>CAZMKX010000204.1:0-6771 GCA_964566375.1 uncultured Myxococcales bacterium | reverse complement strand
AACAGGCCCGCGCTGCGCGCGGGGTCGTGATTGCGGTAGTACTCGAGTCCCTGCAAAAGAGAGCTCGCGCAGTTCCCCACTCCGGCGATCGCGAGTCGAAGCGTCGGCATGAAGGGCGCAGAGTCACGCACGAAGCGCGCTTCGTCGAGGCCGGCAGCGCTGGGTCGTGGACTTCCCTTTTTCGGCAGAGCGCGAGAGCTCCGGCGCCCCGCGGCGGTGCGCGCGTCCTGCGGAGCCGCCCGCGGCGCGCCCGGGACGGCACGGAACTTGATTCCGTGCCTGCCCGAGGGCGGCGTGCAAGCGCCCGATTTTCACAGGAGGAGCTCCCATGACGAAGATCCGGAGAGGGGCGGCGCACTGCCGAACGCGCGATTGCTTCGACCGCGACGTGCTCGTGCCTCTGGTGCCGTTCGCGCTCGATTTCACGTGCCCGCGCTGCGGCCGGTCTGCAGCGGTCGACGCCGAGTTCGGCACCGGACTCGGCGCCTCGCACCTGTACAACGAAGTGCGCGTCTACTTCGCCTTCGACGCCGCGACCCGCACCTACACCGACTTCGTGCGGCAGGAGGACGAGACACTCGTCGGGCAGCACAGCGTGTACGCGTTCTTCTCGCCGCTCGTGCGCGAGCGCGAAGAAGCGGAGCGTCTGGCGACGGCGCTGATCTCGAAGCTGAACGGCGCTCACGGCGACGTCCGGCCGCTCTGCACGCGCGCGACCCGCGAGGAGCTGCGCCGCGAGGGCTGGAGGGTCGCCGGCTAGCTGCGCCCGGCCAGCGAGACCCAGGTCGCGCGCGCCCTGCCCAGACAGGCTCCGGACGGGCCGAGGAGCGCCGCGCCTGCGATCCCGCGGCGGCCCTCGCGGGCGATCGGCCAGGCCAGCACGAGCACCGTCTCACCGTCGTGCAGCTCTCCGGCGAGCTCGACGCAGAGCCGACCGAGGACCATCGGCTCGAGCGCCCGCGCGCTCTCGGGCTCGAGCAGCGGGAACGACGACGGGCTGTCGAGCGCGGCCCAGAGGAACTCGGGCAGGACGGCCCCGCCCGCGTCGCACAGCGAGGCGTCGGGAGCCCAGAGCGCCGCGACGAGTGCGCTTCCGGGCACCACGCCGGGAAAGATCCGCAAGCCGTCGCCCGCCGCCCGCGCCGGTCCGCACACGAAGTCGCGCGGAAACGGGTGGGTTCGCATCGCGCGGCAGTCGCCGGCGTGCGCAGCGACGATGGATCGCGGCGGCGGCTCCGGCAGCGAGAGCGCGAGCTCCGCGGGCGTCGCGCGCGCCAGCTCGCGCCCCTCGCAAGTCAGGATGCGCTCCCCGGTGGCCAGCGTGGTGACGTCGAGCGGTGTCGCGAGCGGCGCGGGCGCGCGCAGCGTGACCTCCACCGCGCCCGGCATTCCACGCGCGAGCCGGCCCGCGACGTAGCCGCCGTTCGCGCTGCCCGGCGGCCCGCAGAAGCGATCCGCGACGACGAACGAATCTCCCTTCATCCCGGCACCACGGCATCGATCGCCCGAAGCGCGTCCGGAAGCTCGGCGAGTGAGTCGATTCGCGCGTGCGCGCGAGTCACCTCGGCCCGCCGAGCGTGCACCACACCCCACGGTCCGCGGCGCAGGAAGACGCCGCGCATTCCCGCGTCGATCGCGGGCAGGACGTCGTTGTCGAGTCGGTCCCCGACGTAGGCGATCCGGTGGGCGGGACGTCCCGCCGCCGCGACCAGACGCGCGAAGAACGCCGCGTTCGGCTTCTCGACCCCGGCGCGGGCGGAAGAAAGCGCGAAGTCGAGAGGGAGACCCAGATTCGCGACGTCGCGCTCGGCGCTCTCGGGCTGGTTGCCGGCGACCGCGAGCCAGTAGCCGCGAGCGCGAAGCGTCTCGAGGCACGGTCGGGCGTCGGCGTAGAGGTCGGCTCGCCCGATCCGGTCGGGGCGCGGGCCCGTCTCCGCGCGCAGCCTGCGCTCGCGCTCGAGGTCGATTCCCGGACGGAGCTCCTCGAAAACCTGCCGATGGTGCGCGGCGCGCTCGATCACGCTGCCCAACGCGGCAAAGAAGGTGAGCCGGGGAATGCCGAGGTGGTCGGCCCACTCTCCCCACGCCCGGGTCTCGTCGACGAGCGTCTCTCCGACGTCGAATACCACCGCGTCGATCATCGCCTGCGATTCTGTCCGTGCCCGGGACCCGCCGCAACGGGTGGCGTCGACGCGCGCGTGCGCGTCGATCATGATGGACCGCGGTCAGCCGGGAGAAGCTCGTGCCAGGCAACGAGAGCATTCGGGTTCGCGCATATCTGATGGAGCTGCAGGACCGCATCTGCGCCGCGCTCGAGGCTCAGGACGGCGGCCGGACGCACTTCGACGAGAAGCGCTTCGAAGGCGACGGAACGCTGGCGCGACCGCGCGTGCTCGCCGACGGCCCCGTTCTCGAGCGAGCCGCGGTCAACTTCACGCACTCGCGAGGTCCGGCACTTCCGCCCTCCGCGACGGCGTCGCGACCCGAGCTGGCCGGGCGGCGCTTCGAAGCCGTCGCGCTGTCGCTGATCGTGCATCCCCGGAACCCGCACGTGCCCACCTCGCACGCCAATCTGCGCTTCTTCGTCGCCGAAAAGGACGGCGAGCCGGCGGTCTGGTGGTTCGGTGGCGGGTTCGACGCGACGCCCTACTACGGCTACGACGAGGACTGCGTGCACTGGCACCGGATCGCGCGTGCGGCCTGCCATCCCTTCGGGGCCGAGCTCTACCCGCGCTTCAAGAAGGCCTGCGACGAGTACTTCTTTCTGCCGCACCGCGACGAGCCGCGCGGAATCGGCGGGCTGTTCTTCGACGACCTGACCGGCCCCGACTTCGAGCCCCGCTACGCCCTCGTGCGCAGCATCGGGGATCACTATCTGCCCGCGTATCTTCCGCTCGTCGAGAAGCGCAAGCACACGCCGTACGGCGGACTGCAGCGCGATTTCCAGCTCTACCGGCGCGGACGGTACGTGGAGTTCAACCTGATCTACGACCGGGGTACGCGCTACGGGCTGCAGTCGGGCCGACGCATCGAGTCGGTGCTGGCGTCGATGCCGCCTCTGGCGGCGTGGCGCTACGACTGGCACGCGGCGCCCGGCTCCCCCGAGGCGCGACTGACGGAGCACTTCCTGCGCGCGCGCGACTGGCTCGGCGACGCGCCGTGAGATCCGCGTCCTTCCGGATTCGCAGCGGCGACGGTCTCTCCCTCTTCGTCCACCACTGGCGCCCCGAGTCGGAGGCCGTGCGCGCGACGGTGCAGATCGCGCACGGAATGGGCGAGCACTCCGCGCGCTACGAACGCGTCGCAAGCCACCTGTGCACGGCGGGCTACGAGGTCTTCGCCGCGGACACGCGCGGACACGGTCTTTCGCTCTTCGGTCCGGAGCTGCTCGGTCACCTCGCGGACGGGGACGGATGGAGCAAGGCCGTCGACGACGTCGAGCGGATTGCCAAGCACGTCGCGAGCGAGCGGCCGGACGTTCCGCGTGTCCTGTTCGGGCACAGCCTGGGCTCGCTTCTGGTCTTCGACTCACTCACGCGCGGGCACGGCCCTCCGGATGCCGTGATCCTGTCGGGCACCTCCGGCCCGCCGGGACGCGCCATCTGGCTTGCGCTGGCGGTCGCGCGCGTCGAGCGGCTTCGCCTGGGAGTACGGGGCCGCAGCCCGCTCCTGCAACGCATGCTGTTCGGCCAGTTCAATCGCTCGTTCGAGCCCGCCGAGACCGCGTTCGACTGGCTGTCGCGCGATCGCCTCGAGGTCGCGAAGTACGTCGCCGATCCGCTCTGCGGCTTCGTTCTCACCGTCGGTGGAATCTGCGATCTGGCCGCGGGGCTTCGACGGATGTTCGCGCCCGCGGCGCTCGCGGCGCTTCCGAAGACCGTCCCGATCCTGCTGCTCTCGGGTGCCAGCGACCCGGTGCACGACTCGCTGCGCGGCATCCGAGCGCTTTCGAACGCGCTGCGCGAGGTGGGCATCCGGAAAGTCACCGAACGGATCTATCCCGAGGGGAGGCACGAGATGCTGAACGAGACCAATCGGGACGAAGTGACCCGCGATCTCCTCGACTGGCTCGCGACGAGTCTCCCGCCCGGACACGCGTGAGCCGAGCGCGTTCGCTGTGTTTCCGACGCAGTTGCGCTGACACCAAGCCTTGTCTACGTTGCTCTCTTCCCTCCAAGAGAAGCAACCAAAGGCCCTGGAATGGGCGCCTTCGGGCGTGATGCACCCGGGGGATGCTTGCTCGGCACGGCAGCGATTCGTCGCTGCCGTGTCCCGCTTAAGCGCGGATCTTGATCGAGGGACGCCGCTCCGTGGTAGAATCCCTTCATGGGATCGTCACTGCTGCTCCTGTCGACGCTGCTGCTCGCTCCGCTCCCAGCGGGAAGTCTCGCTTCGACGGCCGAGCAGGCGTGTCTCTGCACGCAGTCCGAGAGCAGCGAAAGGTGCGGGCCCGAGCGCACCACCTGCCACTGCGTCGACTCACCGGCCTGGACACTCGTGCGCTTCTGGGCGGAGGAGACCTCGCGCTGCGAGGAGCTCGTCTTCTTCTCGACCGACGGCGAGCCGGCCACACCTCGACCCGAGTGACCCGCGCTCTCGCCTGGACGAACCTTTTCCCTCGCTTGGGAAAAGCGTTTCACAGTCGTTGCGCAGGCCGCGTGCAGGCTTCGGGCAGCTCCTCACGCAACCCGGCGAATCCCGGCTCGGACGCTGTTCTGGTTCCCGTCTTGCAAGGTCCGGAGGCCATGAGAACCCTGCGCCCTCTCGTCGTCGCCGTACTTCCCCTCGCGCTCTGCGCCTGCGGCATGGGCTACTCGGGTGGCAGCCGCGAGCAGCGTCCGGAAGTGATCCAGGGAATGGGGGCCACGGTGATGTACCCCGGCGAGTCGGGCCCGGCGATGCCGGGCAGCTCGATCGGCCCCGCTTCCGCGACCGGCCAGTCCAGCGGCTCGACTTCACCGGGGCAGAGCTCCGGGTCGTACAGCGGAAGCGGCCAGGGTGCCCCTGCGCAAGCGGGTGGCGGTGCCACGGCAGGCGGCGCCGCGAGCCCGCAAGCGGGCGAGAACCCGGGCGGGAACATGACGATGATCAGCGGCGGCAAGGAGGAGACCTCGGAGAGCTACGAGGACAAGCGCTTCCTGCCCGTCGGCGTGCTCTTCGGCTACCCGTTCTGGATCTTCGGGCAGTCGATCGGGGACAAGGCCGACGAGAAGGCCAAGGACCAGATGGACAAGGCGACGCAGGGCACCGACCCGACGACCGGCAAGGCGAACACGCCGGACGACGTCGAGCGGAACCGGCTCGCAAACGAGAATCAGGCGCTGCGCGATCAGCTCCAGCAGCGCGCGGCCGCACCGGTATCCGCTCCGCCGGTGGCCAGCGGAGCGCCGGTGCGCGTCGCACAGAATGCGCGGATCTCGGACGAGCTCGCCGCGCTCGAGCGGAGCCTGGGCAAGCGCGGAAACAGCCTTCCGCCGGGAGCCGGCGCGGCGCCGCAGGCGTCTCGCCCGCTTCCGCCCACGGCCGCCGCCGGGCTCGGTGCGCCGCAGGCCAGCGATCGCGACGGCGACGGGCGCCCGGACCTCTGGACCTACACCAGGAACGGTCGCCCTACGCTCGAGGCGCTCGACGACGACCACGACGGTCGCGTCGATCGAAACCTGCACTACGACGATCGCGGCCGGCTCGTCTCGAGCGACGACGACCTGAACGGCGACGGCGTGATGGAGACGACGAGCCTGTTCGAAGACGGACGGCTGGCACGCCGGCGCAGCGACTCCAACGGCGACGGCCAGGCCGACACCTGGACCTTCTACCGCGGCGACGAGATCCTGCGCACCGAGATCGACCGCGACGGCGACGGGTTCCGCGACGAGATCACGGTGTACGCGAACGGCGAGGTCGAGCGCGAGGAGGCCGACAAGAACGGCGACGGACGTCCCGACGTGGTCACGCTCTTCGTGAACGGACAGATCTCCGAGAAGCGCGAGGACATGGATTTCGACGGCACGCCGGACGTCGTGTCGCACTACACCAACGGCAAGCTCACCAGCCGCGAGGCCGACTCGAGCGAGGTGTTCGAGAAGTGGAGCAAGGACGGCGCGAAGTGAGCGCGTCCGCAACCGCGATTCGCGCGGCGGTCTCGTTCTCGATCGGCTTCTGCGCCGTGATCTGGCTCGCGACCGCTCCGCTCGAGGCTCTGGCCGGTCCGGAGAGCGAGCTGTTCGAGCGCGTCAACCGGGTGCGGAGCGACCACAAGCTGCTCGAGCTCGCGCCGTCCCAGGAGCTCGCGCGCGTCGCGCGCGCGCACGCGGAGGACATGGCGCGCCGGAGCTTCCTGTCCCACGTGAATCCCGAGGGGCAGAATCCGCTGAATCGCGCTCAAGCGGCCGGGCTGTCGGGGTTCCGCCTGCTCGCGGAGAACATCGGTGCCTCGACCGTCGGCGGCGATCGCGTCGCGATCATCGTCGCCGAGTGGATGAACTCCCACGATCACCGCGAGAACCTGCTCAACCCCGCGTTCAACACCACGGGGCTCGCGGTGGTGGAGACGGACGCCGGCCAGACGATCATCGTCCAGCTCTACGCGACGTATCCGCGCTGAGCAGCCTAGAATGCGGGAGTGAACGGCTCCCACGATCTCGCGCGCACGGTGTTCCAGCTTCTCCTGATCGGCGCGCTGATCGCCGGCGGCTTCTGGATCGTATCGCCGTTCCTGCCCGCATCGGTCTGGGCGGCGACGATGGTGGTCGCGACCTGGCCGCTCCTGCT
>CAZMKX010000203.1:0-6803 GCA_964566375.1 uncultured Myxococcales bacterium | reverse complement strand
GCGGATCGATGATCCGCTCCCACGCCTGCGCGAGCGGCGTCTCGATCACCTGGCGTCCTTCCAGCTTCACGCGTGCGCTCGGCTGGCGGCGAGCGCGAGAGCGCGCGTCGCGTACACGCCCGCGAGGTGCGCGCGGTACTCGCCCGACGCGTGCATGTCCTCCATCGGGTCGGCTTCGTCGACGCGTGCGCAGAGCTTGCGCAGGGTCGCGGCGTCCGCGGTCTGCCCGACCAGTCGCTTCTCGAGCGCGCTCGCGCGGAACGGCACCGAGTTCACCCCGGTGACTCCGACCTGCGCTCGCTCGATCCGCCCGCTGCGGTCGAGCGTGACTTGCGCCGCGACGCCCACGATCGCGAAGCCCGAGGCCGGCTGGCGCACCTTCAGGTAGGCGGTTCCCGCGCGCTTGCGGTCGAGCTTGAGCCGCACTTCGGTCAGCACCTCGTCGTGCTTGGGCGCCGAAGCCAGCATGCCCGTGAAGAACTGCGCGGCCGGGATGGTGCGCTCGCCCTTCGGGCCGACCACGACGGCCTCGCCGTCGAGCGCGAGGAAAACCGCCGGCCAGTCCGCTGCGGGATCCGCGTGCACGAGGCTCCCGCCGATCGTGCCGCGGTTGCGCACCTGCACGTCGCCGATCGCGCCGGCCGTCTCGTGGATCGCGTGCACGTCCTTGAACTCGCCGGGCGTCATCAACGCCCGGTGAGTCGTTCGGCCGCCGATCGCGATCGCGCCGCGCTTGTCGGAGATGCCCTCGAGCTCCGGCACCCGGCCGAGGTCGACGAGCGCACCCGCCGCCGCCAGCCGGTGCTTGAGCGCGGGGATCAGACTCATCCCACCGCCGAGCAGCTTCGCGTCGGCGCGGCGCGCGAGCAGGTCCACGGCCTCCTTCAGGCTGCGCGGCGCGAAGTACTCGAAGTTCTCGGGAATCATCGCGACGCCTCCTGGATCGCGCGCCAGACGCGCTCGGCTTTGAGTGGCATGTCGATGCTCTTCACGCCCACGGGCCGCAGCGCGTCGAGCACGGCGGACACGATGCACGGCGTGGAGCCGATCGTGCCGAGCTCGCCGATGCCCTTCGCGCCGAGCGGGTTCAGGTGCGTCGGCGTGCAGGTCGTGTCGAGCTCGATGCGCGGGAACATGTGCGCCTTCGGCATGGCGTAGTCCATCAGCGTGGCGGTGAGCAGCTGGCCGCTCTCGTCGTAGACGACCTCCTCGCACATGGCCTGACCGAGACCCTGGATGATCCCGCCCAGCCGCTGCCCGTCGGCGAGCAGCGGGTTCACGATCTTGCCCGCGTCGTCGACCGCGACGTAGCGCGTGAGCGCGACCTCGCCCGTGTCGCGGTCGATCTCGACCTCGCAGAAGTGCGCGCCGAACGGGAAGGTCGTCCCCGTCGGCTCGAAGCGCGCGACGGCCTCGAGGCCCGGCTCCTCGCCGGGGATCGGCACGTTCCAGAGGTGGGCGGCCTCCGCGACCTGGCGGAACGTCATCTTGCGCTCGCTGCCCGCGACGCGGAACGACTCGCCGTCGAACGTCACCTGGTCGGGCTTCGCGTCGAGCAGATGCGCCGCGATGCGCGAGGCCTTGGCGGTCACCTTCTCGAGGGCCATGTGCACCGCCGTGCCACCCACCACGAGGCCGCGGCTGCCGAAGGTGCCGACCCCGTGCGTGACCACGTCCGTGTCGCCGTGCAGCACCTCGACGTCGTTCACGTCGATGCCGAAGGCGTCGGCGGCCATCTGCGCGAAGGCGGTCTCCTGGCCCTGGCCGTGCGGCGATGCGCCCGTGGTGATGATCACGTTGCCGGTCGGCTCCACGCGCACCATGCCGCTCTCCCAGCTGCCGGTGCGCTGGATCGGCGAAGCGCCGGTGCTCGGCCCCAGGCCGCAGATCTCCGTGAAGGTCGCGACGCCGATACCGACGAGCCTGCCCTCGGCGCGCGCCCTGGCCTGCTTCGCGCGCGCGCCCGCGTAGTCGAAGCGCTCGATCGCCTTCGCGAGCGAGAGCTCGTAGTCGCCGGAGTCGTAGACCGCGCCGGTCGCGGTCGTGAACGGGAACGCCGTCTTGGGAACGAAGTTCCGGCGCCGCACCTCGACGGCGTCGATGCCCGTCGCCGCCGAGATCTCGTCCATCACACGCTCGACGGTGTAGGCCGCCTCGGGCCGGCCCGCGCCGCGATAGGCGTCGGTGGCCATCGTGTTCGTGTAGACGCACACGACCTCGACGTCGACTCCCTTCAACGCGTAGCAGCCCGGCATCATCAACGGAGTGAACGTCGCGATGCTCGCGCCGAAGAAGGACGGATAGGCGCCGACGTCGGAGATCACCCGCCCGCGCAGCGCGAGCAGCTCGCCCGTCTTCTTGTACGCCGCCTCGATCTCGTGGATGTGCCCGCGCCCGTGCGTGGTGTTCATGAGGTTCTCGGTGCGGGTCTCCGACCACTTCACGGGGCGGCGAAGCTGCTTCGAGATCCAGGGCAGCAGACACTCTTCGGCGTAGACGGGGATCTTCGCGCCGAAGCCGCCGCCGACCTCGGGCGCGACCACGCGGATGCGGATCTCCGACAGGCCCAGGCACTGCGCGACCGACTGCTTCACCAGGTGGGGAACCTGGGTCGACGTCCAGAGCGTGAGCTTCTGCGGGCCCTCGTCCCAGTGTGCGAGCACCGCGCGGCCCTCCATCGAGACCGGCGCGACGCGCTGGTTCACGACGGTGAGCTTGGCGATTCCGTCCGCCTGCGCGAAGAGCTTCTCGACTTCGGGGTTGTGGCTGCGCGGAATGTGCAGCGCGATGTTGTCCTTGTGGTCGGCGTAGACCCGCGGCGCGTCGGGCTCGAGCGCGCGCCGCAGGTCGACCACCGCGGGCAGCGGCGAGATCTCGACCGAGACGTCGAGTGCGCCGTCGCGCGCGACGTAGCGGTCCTCGGCGATCACGACGGCGATCGGCTGGCCGACCCAGCGCACGAAGCCGTCGGCGAGCAGCGGGTGCTCCGCGTCGCGGCCGGGCTCGGGCCGTGCGATGCACGGCGTTCGCCCGACCTTGCCGCGCAGGTCGTCGTAGGTGTAGACGGCGACCACGCCCTTTCGGGCGAGCGCGCGCGACGTGTCGATCTTGTCGATCTTTCCGGCCGCGTAGTCGCTGCGCACGAAGGCGGCGTGCAGCCCGCCGTGCAGCTTCATGTCGTCCGTGTAGCTCGCGAGCCCGCGGATCAGGCGAGGATCCTCGCGCCGCTTGATGCGCTCGCCGACGGAGACGGGTCGTACCGGCATCAGCGGGCCCCCTTTCCGATCTTCGCCGCGTGCTGCACCGCGTTCACGATCTGCTGGTAGCCCGTGCAGCGACAGATGTTGCCTTCGATCGCGTGCCGGATCTCGGCTTCGCTCGGGCTCGGATTCTCGGCCAGCAGCGCCGAGGTCGTCATGATCATGCCCGGCGTGCAGTAGCCGCACTGCAGGCCGTGCTCCTCCCAGAATCCCGTCTGCACCGGGTGCAGGTGCTCGGCGTCCGCCGCGAGACCTTCCACGGTGGTGACGCTGCGCCCGTCGGCCTGCACGGCAAAGAGCGTGCAGCTCTTCACGGCGCGACCGTCGAGGTGCACCGTGCACGCACCGCAGATGGTCGTCTCGCAGCCGATGTGCGTGCCGGTGAGCCCGAGCTGCTCGCGCAGGAAATGCACGAGCAGCGTGCGCGGCTCGACGTCGCGCTCCTGCGGTTTTCCGTTGACGTTGACCGAAATCTTCACGCGACGATCTCCTCGATCAGCTCCGGCACCTTCTCGTGCACTTCCTCGGGCACGCGGAAGGTGGTCATCCAATTCAGCACGGCGAGATCCTCGCCCCTCACGTGATCCCGGCCGGCGAGCAGTGCGCGCCCGCGCAGGAGCTTGACCGCCTTCACGAGGAAGCTGCGGTCGGTGAGCAGCGAGTTGGTCTCGTTGCAATCATAGTCGACCACGAGTCGGCGCAGGAACTCGACCAGCCGGTCCTTCTCCAGGTCGGGCACGGCGATCGTCGCCAGTGCCGCGTGGAGCGCCTCGAGGTCCGTGCGGCCGAGCACCGGCTCGGGCGCGGGCTGCTCGACGACGCTTCCGTCCGCGAACCGATCGACGAGCGCGCGTGCGAGCGAGCGGTCGCCCGACTGGATCAGCCCCGAGACGCGCAGCTGGATCGCGAAGCGGTCCAGGTTCGCGGGGTCGAGCGGCTCGTTGTAGTACTCGTCGCGAAGCGGGTTGCTGGTGGCGATCGCCGTCAGCAGCGGGATGGGAGTCTCGCCGAACTTCCGCTCGTTCAGGATCCGCAGCAGCACGTTCAGCGCCTCGCCCGGCGCGCGCGAGACGTCGTCGAGCACGCAGATCTCGGCGGTCAGGATTCCGCCGGGCAGGGTCGCCTGGTGGATGCGCTCGCCCGCGCCGTCGGGAAGCACGCGGCGCTCGAGCACCACGTCGCCGACCAGCTCCGAGAGCCGCGTATCGCGGTGCATCTGGTAGAAGAAGAAGCCCAGGCTCGAGCCGCGCGCGGCTACCTCGGCCATTCGCGTCTTCGCGGAGCCGGGCGGCCCTTCCAGGTAGAGGTGCTCGCGGCAGACGAGCGCGAGCAGGAGCGCGTCCTTCGCCTCGTCGTGGCCCACGACGTGGCGATCGAGCAGGTCGCGCAGGCGCCCGAGACCGTGCTTCACCGCTCCCCCCCGCCGTTGCGCGCCGACCCTCTGCGCTCCAGCACCGTCACGCGTCCATCCGGCCGGGGCCGCACCACGAAGCACAGGCCATCGGTCTCGCGCGAGATCTCGTCCAGAACCTCGGGGCACTCGCCGAGCCCGAGGAAGACGGTGTGTACCTTAACTCCGAGCTCGCGGGCCAGCGCGCGCTCGCGGCGCACGGCGGGGTCCCCGAGCACCGGCACACCGTCGGTCAGCATCACCACGTGCCGCTCGCGGCCCGAAGCGAGGCGCAGCTCGTCGAGCGCGCTGCGCAGCGGCGCCTCGTAGTTCGTGCGGCCTTCCGCACGGCGGCGCGAAGCCAGCGCGAGCAGGCGCCGGTAGCGGCGGTGGAAGAACGCGCCGCCCGCCTCGAAGCGCTCGGCCTCGTGGTTGAACTCGACGTAGCCCATGCGCATGCGCCGGCGCGCGCCGGTACGCACGAGCCCTGCGACGACCTGGCCCGCCCAGCGCGCGAGCCGTCCCTCCATCGAGGCCGAGACGTCGCGAAGCACCGCGAGCGTTCCACCCGCATTGCGCCGCTCGCGCCGGTAGACACGCGCGCCGCCGGGGCTCCGCCCCTCGGTGAAGAGCAGCGCCTCGACCGGATCGGCGTCGAGAAGCTCGTCGAGCCGCCGCATGCGCCGCCAGCCGCGCGGCTGCCCTCCGGGATCCTCGCCGCGCGCGACGGCGCCGCGCTCGAGTCGGCCGAGCAGCGCCTGGACGAGGGCTTCGACCGAGGCCGCGTCGTCGTCACCGCGCGCGCGCGCCTGCGGAGCGATGCTCTCGATCGGCGCGGGAAAGGTCTCGAGGCCGTCGACGGCGACCGGAGACTCGGCCGCGCCGCCCGACTCGCCCGCGGCCATGGCCGGGCGTGCGCCTCCGGGCGGCGCCGCCACCGGTGGGTTCTCGAGCAGCGCATCCTCGAGGATTGCAGCGACGTGCGGCTCGAGCGCCTCGGGAACGCGCCGCGCCAGCATGTAGCGAAGTGCGCGCACGTCGATCGGCTCGACCTCGCGCGCCCCCCTCACGAGCGCGTGCGCGCGCAGGATGGCGGGCGCGGCGCGCGCGAAGGCGCGGTCGCTGAGCAGGACCGGCTCATCGGCCGCGGCACGGCGCAGGCGCTCGATCGCGCGCAGAAGCACGCTGCGCGTCACGGGCGGGATCGCGAGCGACGCGGCCGCGCGCTGCAGGCGGTGACGCGCTTCGCTGTCGATCCCCGCTGCGAGCGCCGGCGCGGGCGGCCGGTCGAGGAGCCCACGCGCCCGCTCGAAGCGCCGGCTCGTCAGCAGACCGTGCATCCGCACCTGCACGGCGAAGCGGTCGAGCTGGCTCGGCTCGAGCGGATCCGCGTAGCTCTCGAGGTCCGCCGCGCCGGCGGTCGCGATCGCGGTCTCGAGCGGAAGCGCAGTGCTGCCCGCGCGCCGCTCGGAGAGGATGCGCAGGAGCGGCGCGAGCGCCTCGCCCGGCGCGCGCGACAGGTCGTCGAGGAGAAGGACCTCGGCCGAGCCGAGCGGGCCTGCGCCGGCCTCGAACGAGAGCCGCTCGAGACCCGCGCGGCGTTCGCGTCTCAGGTGCGGCGCGCCCAGCAGGTCGGCCACCGTCGAGTCCCGGTGAAAGCTGATCCGCGCAACTCGTGCACCCGCGAGCGTCGCCAGCGCGGAGGCCAGCGCCGACTTTCCGCAGCCCGGCGGGCCTTCCAAGTAGGCGTGCTCGCGCGCGATCAGGGCGAGCACGAGCCCGAGCTTCGCGTCCTCCTGGCCCGCGAGCGCGGCATCGAGCCCGTCGCGGAGCGTGCGCAGCACGGCTGCCAGGGAGGGAGGGGTCACGGCTCCAGAATTGCGCTTGCGGCCCCGATGGGCCATGGGTAAGCTGCCGTCCGACCGGTCGGTCGGTGGCACCAGACGAGAGGGAACGGATGACGGGGAAGCCCGACGTGGAGTCGCACGAAGCCTCGCCCTCGACGCGCGAGAAGATCCTCGACATGGCCGAGTCGCTCTACGCGCGCTTCGGCTTCGCAGGCGTCGGGATGCGCGCGGTGGCCGAGAGCGTCGGCGTGTCGAAGTCCGCCCTCTTCCACCACTTCCCGAGCAAGCGCGAGCTCTGGGCGGCGG
>CAZMKX010000202.1:0-6814 GCA_964566375.1 uncultured Myxococcales bacterium | reverse complement strand
TCGGGGCGGGATCCGAGTACAGATTCGGCGATGCGGATACGGCTCGTCGCAATCCTGTTCCTCTGCCTCGCTCTTCCCGGGCGCGCGTACGCCGAGTCCGAAACCGGGATCGTCCGCGGCAAGGTCTCCGTGCTGAAGAAGAAGTTCTTCGGCGGGCTCGAAAGGTCCGACGACGCGAGCGGCGTGGTCGTGTACGTGACGGGCTACACCGAAGCGGGGCCGAAGCAGGAGGCGGTGCTCGCGCAGGAGAACGAGCGGTTCCTGCCGCGCGTGCTGCCGATCGTGGCGGGGCAGAGCGTGACGTTCCCGAACCGCGACCGCTTCTATCACAACGTGTTCTCGGTCTCGCCGGTCGAGCCGTTCGACCTGGGGCAGTACAAGTCGAGCGATCCGCCGCGCACGCAGGTTTTCGCGAAGCCGGGGCTGGTGCCGGTGTACTGCAACATCCACCCGCAGATGATCTCGTACGTGGTGGTGCTCGAGAATCCGGCGTTCGCGGTGACGGGCGAGGACGGAGCGTTCGAGCTGCGCGGCGTGCGCGCGGGCGCGATCGCGGTGAACGCGTGGACGCCGGGCGCGCAGCGCGTGTCGCAGGACGTGACGCTCGCGCCGGGCGCGGAGGTGACGCTCGAGCTCGAGCTGGCGCAGACGCAGACCACGCCGCCGCACACGCGCAAGGACGGAACGCCGTACCCGCCGCCGCCGCGTTACGATGACCCGTGATGGCCGCGCGGCTGCGCCTGCGCTTTCGCACCAAGATCTGGCTCGCGCTGTGCGGGCTGGTCTTCGCGGCGCTCGCGGTGGCGCTCGTCGTCGCGCAGGACGCGACGCAGCGGCGCGCACAGCAGGACGCGCGCACGCGCTTCGACCGCACGCTCGTCGCGTTCTCGGAGCTGCAGCGCCAGCGCGCGGAGATGCTCTCGGACGCGATCGACTCGCTCTCGCGCACGAATCCGCAGCTGCGCACGATCCTGTCGACGGCGTCGCTCGCGCAGACCGATCTGGGCGTCGGCGAGGCGCCCGTGAACGACGCGCTGCGCGACGCGAACCTGCGCCTGCAGTCGGCGCTGCCGTCGCTCGCGCTGCACGATCGCCAGGTCGTGTTCGCGGTCGCGAGCGCGGACGGCGAGCTGCTCTACAGCAAGGCTGACCCGGACCGCTACGGGCAGGACCTGTCGCAGCTCGCGCTGGTGCGGAGCGTCGCCGCGAGCGGGCGCGGGGCGGCGCTCTGGCTCGACACGGACGTCGGCGTTGAGGGCGCGCGGCTCGCGCCCGCGTACCCGTCGCCCGCGCTCTATCTGGTGCGCGCCGAGCCGGTGGTGTTCGACGACGAGATCCACGGTCTGGTGATCGCGGGCGAGCCGATCGACCGCCGGCTGCTCGCGTCGCTGCGCGCGATCTCGGGCGTCGACCTGGCGCTGGTCGTGGGCGCGCAGGTGCTGGCGACGACGCTCTCGGAGGCCGACAAGGAACTCCTTCACGACGCCGTCTCGCGATCGGAGGGGGACGTATCGGAGTTGCGCCTCGCCGGCGGGCCGTATCTGGCGCTTCGCGCCGCGATCGCGCCGGGCATGCCGGTCGATCGCGCGAGCTTCCTCCTGCTCTCGTCCCAGCGCGCCGAGCTGGTCGCCTTCCGCAGCTTGCGCCAGACGCTGATCGGTGTCGGGCTGTTGGTCCTCGCGGCCGCGCTCGGCGTGGGCTTCGCGCTCGCGCGCGGCATCACGCGACCGCTCGCCACGCTCGCGCACGCGGCACGCAGGATCGGCGCCGGCGACTTCGCGTCGCGCGTCGAGATCGCGACCGGCGACGAGCTCGAGGAGCTGGGCGGTGCGTTCAACGAGATGGCCGCGGGCCTGCGCGAACGCGAGCTGATCAAGCGCACGCTCGAGCGCTACGTCTCGAAGCACGTCGCGACCGAGCTTCTGCGCGAGCCGGGACAGGCCGCGCTCGCGGGCGTGCGCCGCGAGCTGACGGTGCTCTTCGTCGACCTGGGCGGCTTCACGCGCCTGGCCGAGGAGCTCGCGCCCGAGGCCGTCGTCGCGCACCTGAACGAGTACTTCGAGGCGGTCTGTGGCGCGGTGCTCGAGGAAGACGGCACGGTGAAGGAGTTCCAGGGCGACGGCGTGGTCGCGTTCTGGGGCGCGCCGGTCGCGCAGCCCGACCACGCGCCGCGCGCGTGTCGCGCCGCGCTCGCGGCGTCGGTTCGCCTCGACGCGCTCTGCGCGCGCTGGGCCGAGCGCGGCGTGGTCGCGCCGAGCTACCGCATGGGGCTGCACACGGCGGAGCTCGTCGCGGGCGAGATCGGCTCGGTCGAGCGCGGCACGTATGGCGTCGTCGGCGACGGCATGAACCTGGCGAGCCGGCTCGAGGGCGTGAACAAGGTGTACGGCACGCGCGTCCTGATCTCGGACGCGACGCGCGCGCGCGCGGGCTCGGACTTCGTCACGCGCGAGCTCGACCTGATCCGCGTCGTCGGCCGGCGCGCGCCGGTGCGGATCTTCGAGCTCGTCGGGCGGAGCGACGCCGTCGACGTGCGCCGGCGCGGCGCGCTCGCGCTCTGGGTTCAGGCGCTCGAAGCCCACCGCGCGCGCGACTGGGACGGCGAGGCGCGCCTGCTCGAGCAGCTCCAGGCGCTCGCGCCGGACGACGCGGCCGCGCGCGTGCTGGCCGCGCGCGGCGAGGCGTTCAGGCGCGATCCGCCGCCGGCCGACTGGGACTTCGTGTTCGCGCTCGAGAGCAAGTGAGCGCGAGCGCGGCGACGCCGAAGAGTGTCAGCGCGCCGGGCTCGGGAACGATCGCGAAGCCGTCGATCTCGGACGCGTAGCCGTCGCCCTCGGGCTGCCACACGCGCACGTACGCGATCCACTCGAGCCCCAGGTCCGCCAGATCCAGCCCCACGCCGCCCGCGCCGCCGTCGTAGAGCGACGCGATCTGCGCGATGTCGCGCCCGACGAAGTCCGCGGCCGAGAGCGACGGATCGACGGGCCGCGTGAAGCTCGTCGGAAGCGTGCCGCCCGCCGAGAACGGCCCGGTCGGGTCCTGGTAGGCCAGCGTCGGAAACAGCGCGTCGGCGAAGATCCCGTCCGCGTCGACCCAGGTGAGGCCGTCCTGGCTCACCGAGATGCGCGCGGGCTCGCCGAAGATCACGCCGTCGGCAATTCCCGTCTCGAAGTCGATGCCGAGGAACGCGTTCCCGTAGATCAGCAGGTCGATGCCGAACGGGTTCGACGGATCGTCGGTGACGAGCTGGTCGAAGCCCACGATGAGCGATCCGCCCGCGCCGATCGCGACGACCTGATCGGGCAGGTACGGCGCATTGAACGGAGTCACGTCGCCGTCGAACGGTCCGTCGCCCGTCGAGCGCGTGGGCGCGCCCAGCGACGCGGTCGGGTCGTCGTATCCCGCGGGCACGTTGCTGCCCGCGGTGTACTGGACGACCGAGCTCGCGAACGGTCCCGCCAGAACGGGCGGCGCGAGGACGAACAAAGGGGAAAAGAGCGCAAGGAGCCGAACGATCCGCATGGTGGATTCCTTTCTCGCTTCCGGAGAACTCGTACCCGAGCGGAAGGCCGGTCTTCTGGCTCCCGGATCGTCCTCGCGCCGCGCCTTCCCGGGATCTCTCGATCCCAGTGGCTTGCACTTGCGGCGCTCGTCCCCGGTTACAGCGACGGGCTCGCGCCGGATTTACACCGACTTCCCGACACCTTCCGCGACTCTTGTGGGCCGATCAATACGCGGCACCCGTCGGTGCGTCAAGTCGCGACCCGCGGTTGACACGCGCGCGCGACGGGTGATACCGATGCACGTACTCGGTGTCCGCGACGCGGACCTAAGAGGGAAGGCCGTGAAAATCGGCCGCGGTCCCGCCACTGTGATGGGGGAGTCGGATCGAAGATGCCACTCGGGCTCTAGCCCGGGGAAGGCTCGATGCCGGCGCCGGACCCCTGAGCCAGGAGACCTGCCGAGTGATCGGGACGGGAGTCCCGCTCTCCGCGGAGGGAGTCTTCGGTGCAGGCAGGGGTTTTCCGGACCGCGCGCGTCGCGGTCCTCGCGCTCGTCTTCGGGCTGACACGATTCGGTGTCGGATCCGCCGTGAGCGCGGGCGAGCTCTCGGAGTCCGCCGCCGATCCGTCGGCGTTCTCGAGCGTGATCGACGCGCGCGACTACGACGAGCGCTTCGCCACCGTCGAGGAGGTGCTCGAGCAGCTTCCCGGCGTGAACGTGCGCCGCTTCGGCGGGCTCGGCTCGGCGAGCACGGCGTCGATCCGCGGCTCGAAGTCGGAGCAGGTGCTGGTGCTGCTCGACGGCGTGCGCTTGAACAGCGCGGAGCGCGGCGCGGTGGATCTGTCGACGATCCCGCTGCGCCAGGTCGAGCGCATCGAGGTGCTGCGCGGGGGCGGAGCCGCGCGTTTCGGCAGCGGTGCCGAAGGGGGAGTCATCTCGATCACCACGCGGCGGCCCGAGAGCGCGGAGCGCTCCGCCGACGCGGCGCTGCTCGCGGGGACGAACGAGACGCTCGGCGGCGACATCGCGCTTTCCGGCGGCGGCGAGAGCGCGCAGGCGCTCGGCACCTACTCGCGCACGCGCAGCAAGAACGAGTACCGCTTCGACCTCGATCCGCCCGAGCGCGCGGGCGGCGGGCGGCCGGGCGCGGGGGGAGGCGCCACCGGGACGACGACGCACGAGCGGCTGAACGCCGACTTCGTCGAGAACACGGGCCTGCTGCGCGGGTCGCTCGCGACCGGCGCGCGCTCGCGGCTCGACGCGACGCTCGACTTCTACGAGAAGAGCGGCGGCGAGCCGGGCAGCACCTGGGCCGCGCCGAGCGTCGACGTGCCGGACGAGGTGCTCTCGTGCACGAACGCCGACGAGACCTACCAGCGCGGCATCGCGCGACTCGGCTGGAGCCACGAGCGCGTGCTCGGCGGCGCGTTCGAGCTGGCCGGCTCGTACCTGGGCGAAGAGGGCGAGCTCGACGACCCGGATGGCGCGTGCGGCTTCGTGAATCCGCTGGTGACGGGCGGGCGCGATTCCGCGCGCACGCGCGAGTCGGAGTCGTCGCTCGAGGCGCGCTGGGTCGCGCGCACGCGTGACCTCGGCTTCGCGACGCTCGGAGGCAGCGCCGGCTCGAGCCTGCGGTATGCGCGCGTAGACGCCTCGGATGCCGAGATCCACCGACGCACGACGGTGCTGCTCTCGGTCCAGCCGGAGATCGCGCTCGCCGGCGGCGCGCTGCGCCTGTTCCCGGCGCTCGGCTTCGAGCGCGCCGACACCAGCGACGGCTCCGCGCGCACGTCCGCGTCGCAGCCGCTCGAGCCGGTCTCGCCGCGCGACGAGAACGCCTGGCTGCCGTCGGTGGGCGCGATCTGGCAGATCGCGCCGGGCCTGCGCGCGAAGGCGAACTGGGCCCGCGTCGCGCGACGGCCCACGTTCAGCGACCTGTTCCACCCCGACTGGGGCTTCGTTCGCGGCAATCCCGCGCTGCTCTCCGAGCGCGGCTGGAACGCCGACGTCGGCTTCGAGCTCGCGGCGGACGGCGCGGGCGCGCTTCGCGACCTGCGCTTCGAGGCCGACGTGTTCCAGCGCGAGATCGACGAAGGCATCGAGTGGGTGCTGAACACGAACAACGCCTACATGCCGGTGAACACCGGGCCGTCGCGCGCGCTCGGCTTCGAGCTCGGCTTCGGCGCGCGGCTCTTCGAGCGTCTAACGCTCGGCGGCTCCTACACCTACACCGACGCGCGTTACCTGGGGGACGGCAGCTCCGCCGCGTTCGAGAGCGACGTCGAGCTGGCGTTTCCGCACGTTCCCGAGCACGCGTACGCGTTCAACGCCGCGCTCGACCTGGGCGCCGTGCAGCCGTGGACGGAGCTCCGCTACGAGAGCGAGGTCGCCTACCAGGTCGGCCGGCAGACGCTCGCCGACGACGCGTTCCAGATCGACGCGGGCGTGATCCTGCGGCCGCGCCAGATCCCGGGGCTCGGCTTCTGGCCCGCGAGCGTGACGCTCTCGGTCGAGGCCGCGAACCTGACGCACGAGCAGCGCACCGACTCGCTCGGCCAGCCGCTGCCGAACCAGACGCTCTGGCTCGTGCGCCTGCGCGGAGCGACGCGATGAACGCGGCAGCGCTGCTTCTGGCGGCGACGCTCTCCGTCGGCTCGGCCGCGACGGAAACGCTCCTCGTCGACACGTTCGCGCCGCCGTCGCTCGAGCCGCACCCGACGAACGCCGATCGCGCGTTCGTCGCCGCGTCGAACAACGGGCCGGGCGTGTTCGAGGTGCGCATCGCGCCCGCGCAGTCGCTCGCCTACACGGCCACGCGCGCGTACCTGCTGCCGGGCAACCTGAACTGCACGGAGTCCTCGCCCTTCACCACGCCCAACCTCGGCGGCTTCGCGCTCGAGCGCGGCACTGGCGCGACGCGCGGCTGGATCACGACGTCGGGCTGCGAGCTCGCCGTGCCGTTCAACTACGCGAGCGGCGCGGGCGTGACCGTCAGCTACTCCGGCCAGAGCCGCACGGCGGTGCCGACCAAGCACACGATCGCGGGCGCCTTCACGCGCTACCAGAACGGCGGCGGCGGTGCGTCCATCTCGTCGTTCAAGACGAACTACACGAGCTTCGCGCTGCGCATCGGCAATCGCCTGGTCGTCGCGACGTCGAACATCCAGCAGGCGGGCTCGAACCCGATCTGGAACCCGGGCACGGTGCTGTTCTTCACGCTCGACGACTCCGGCGCGACGCCGCTGCTCGCACCCGCGAGCCCGTTCTTCGCGATCACCAGCGATCCGAACCCGGTCGCGCTGACGGAGCT
>CAZMKX010000201.1:0-6815 GCA_964566375.1 uncultured Myxococcales bacterium | reverse complement strand
AGCACCACGCAGGTCTGCTTGTCGACGTAGCTCACGACCTTCGAGTAGGCCGAATCCGCGGGCGTGCTCGGCTTGGTCTGGAGCACGTAGACGGGCCGCCCGTCGAGGTCGGCGTCCGGCAGTCGATCGTGACTCTCCGGCCGATTCAGCTGCTGCCAGCGCTGCAGATCCTCGTACGTGAAGTCGGTCCCGAAGACGCTTCCGCCGACGCCCTCGCCGGTGATTCGCTTGGGCTTGCGCAGCTCGCTGGTGTACAGGAAGGAGTCGGGCGCACCGTCGGCGGTCTCCATCGACAGGAGCTCCGACCCGCGCATCTCGGGCGGCTGACTGATGCAGAGCTTGGCGCGGCGCGAGCCGTCGGCAATGCGCATGCCGAGGATCTTCCCGCGAAACTCACGTTGCCCGCCGATCCGGTCGATCGCGGTGAAGTGAACGGTCTGCACGCTCGACTTCTTCGGGATGTTGCGCTTCAGACAGTCGCGGACCTCCTGAACCGGATCCTGCGCGGCGACCGTGAGCGGAAGAATCAGCACGAGGACCCACGCGACGGGAAATGCTCTGGACATCGGGCGCTGATCTTACCCGAACGCGCGCAATCGCCGCGCGAGAGGATCGGCGGAACGCGGGCGCGGCCAGCGACTCGAGTGGCCGGCCGCGGACAGCTCCGCCCGCGACGTGGCGCCCGGGAACGCGCATCGCTAAAACGCAGGACGGGGGACGGTAGTTGAGAGGGGATCCGCGCGATCCGCGCGACGCCATGCGTCTCGCAGCGAACCGGCGCCGCGCGCGGCGTCGGATGCTGCTGCGCGGACGGCTCACGATCGCGGCCGGATTCCTCGGGCTCGCGATCGCGCTCTGGACGGCGCTCGCGGGCGTCGGCAGCGACGCCTCGGCCGAGCAGCATCCGAGCGATGCGCTGCCGGACGTGGCCGCGTTCGGCGCCGAGCACGGCGACGGTGCGGAGCTCGCCGTGGATCCGATCGAGCCCGCGCTGCCGCAGCCCGTCCCGCCGCCGCCCGCGGAGGTGCCGATCGCGAATCCCGAGCCGCCCGCGCCACGCAAGGAGCCAGGCGGAAAGGCGCGCCCCGCGCCGCCCGAGATCCTTGCGCGCATTCCCGTGCCCTTGCCGCGCGCCGGCGCAGCCGGCTTGCCGAGCCTGATCGCGAGCACCGAGGGAGACGGTGAGCCGCGCGACCCCAGCGGCCCGAGCGATCGCGTGGTCGAGATGGTTCCTCTCACCGCCGAGCGGGGTGGCGCCAGCGCGCCGCTGCGCGTCGAGTACACGCTCGACGCCGACCTGACGCGCGCGATCTACGAGATCTTCGAACGCGGCCGCGTGAATCTCGGGCTCGCGGTCGTGCTCGATCCCGCGACGGGCGACGTCCTCGCGTATGCGGGAACGGATGCGCGGCGACTGCCACCGGGCGAGGTCTACCCCGCGGCGTCGCTCGTGAAGGTCCTGACCACGACGGCCGCGCTCGAGAGCATCCCCGGCGCGGTGAACCGCACCTGCAAGTACGTCGGGAATCCCTACCGCCTGACGGCTTCGCGCGTCACGCCGCCGAAGCGCGGCACCGAGATCTCGCTGCAGCGCGCGCTCGCGATGTCGAACAACCAGTGCTTCGCGCAGCTGGCCGTGAACGATCTGGGTGCCCGGCGCATGCTGGAGACGTTCAAGCGCTTCGGGCTCCTTCAGACGCCCGGCCCCGGCCACGAGGCCGGCCAGGCCGCCGACCCGCACGGCGATCGCTACGAGCTCGGGAAGCTCGGCTCCGGCCTCGCGGGGCTGCAGATCACGGCCCTGCACGCCGCCGAGATCGCCGCGACGCTGGCCGACGGCACGCGCCGCGCGCCGCGCTGGATCGAGCGCGTGACCGACGCCAGGGGGCGCGAGCTCGCGCTTCCGCCCGCGGCCGCGCCGGTGACGGTAATGAAGCCCGGGCTCGCGGCGCAGCTCCGCGAGCTGATGACCGCGACGACCCAGAGCGGCACCGCGCGGCGCGCGTTTCGCGGTGTCTACGGCCGCCCGATCCTGAAGGCGATGGACGTCGCGGCCAAGACCGGAAGCCTGTCGGGGAAGACGCCCCCCGGCCGCTACGAGTGGTTCATCGGTCTGGCGCCCGCCGAGCGCCCGAAGGTCGCGATCGCCGTGCTCGTCGTGCAATCGAAGAAGTGGCACACGACGGGCTCGCAGGTCGGCGCGCAGGTGCTGAACGCGATCTTCTGCTCGCGCGGCGTGTGCCGTCCCGACCGCGCGGATCAGTGGCTGGCTGCGGATCTGGCTTCCCCGCCCGCTTCCGGCGCACGCGCCTCGAATCCGCCCGTCGAGTAGAATCGGCGCATGGCGATCGAGGAAGGCAAGAAGGCGCCGGCCTTCACGCTCACGGACGAGAACGGCGCGAAGGTGAGCCTCTCGTCGCTCTCCGGAAAGGACGTCGTACTGTACTTCTACCCCAGGGACGACACTCCTGGGTGTACCAAGGAGGCCTGCGGCTTCCGCGATCTTTGGAAGCCGATCCAGAAGCTCGGCGTGGTCGTGCTCGGCGTCTCGCCCGACGGCGCGGCCGCGCACCAGAAGTTCCGCGCCAAGTACGAGCTGCCGTTCTCGCTGCTCTCGGACCCCGACCGCGCGGTGATGACGAAGTACGGCGCGTTCGGCGAGAAGACGATGTACGGCAAGAAGGTCCAGGGCGTGATCCGGTCGACGGTCTGGATCGGAAAGGACGGCGTCGTCCGCAGGCACTGGGCACGGGTCGCCAAGGCCGAGTCGCACCCGGCCGCGGTGCTCGAAGCGCTGCAAGCGGATCGCTGACGGGCGCGGCGACTCAGCCGACGCGGGTCGTGGCGACGTAACACAGACGTGCGTCGGGGCCGGACTCACGCACCTCCACGCGAAGCACGGCGCTCCGTGCTTCGCGGCGGAGGACGCGAGCTCGAGCGCGGATCGGTGCGAGCTTGCCGAGCGCCAGGTAGTGGATCTCTAGATCGGTCGTCTCGACGGCTTCGCCGAGCGCCTCGCGGCCGAGCGCGACGCTCGCGACGTCCACCAGCGCCGCCGCCGCGCCGCCCTGCAGCGCCGACAGGCTGTTGACCACGTAGTCGGAGAGGTCGACCTCGACCCGTCCGTCCGCGGCGTCGACCACGCGGATTCCGAGCCCCTGCGCGAACGGCCGGCGAAGTCCCGAGCCCGGCAGCCCGAGCTCGGTGTGCGGCGTCGCGAAGTCGCGCGCGTACACGGGCGTGTCGGCGCGGCGGTCGAGGATGGCGAACGTCATCGTGGCCAGGCCAGACTGCGCGCCCGCGTCGTCTGCGAGCGACACCTCGAGCACCACCGTCTGGCGGCCCGCGCGAAGCACCGAGCCGCGCGCGACCACGCTGCCGCGCGTGAGCGGTCGCAGCAGGTGCAGCGAGAGATCGAGCGTGGCGAGCCAGTTCGGGTGCGCGACGTCGAGTGCGAGGCCACCGCAGAGCACGTCGACCAGCGTCGCGAGCGCGCCGGCGCAGACCGCGCCACCCTCGGTCAGGATCTCGGGGACGATCGGCATCCGCGCCGTGCTTCCGCTCGCCTCGCGGTCGATCGACATGCGCAGGTCGCGCGTCATGTGGTGCTTCGGCGGGTACTCGGTCGGCACGGCGCGATTCGAGCAGATGGCCTCGCGGATGTCACGCCGTCCGTGCGAAGCTTCGGCCGTGCAGGACCGACCCAACGCCGAGGAGCTGCTCCAGGCCATCGCGACGTCGCTCGAGACGGAGCTCATGCCCGCGCTCTCCGGCGCGCTCGAGTACCGGGCGCGCGTGGCGCTGAACCTGGTGCGCATCCTCGAGCGCGAGCTCCGGCTCGGACCCGAGGCGCACGCGCGCGAGGTCGAGCTGCTCGAAGCGCTCGTCGGTCCGGGCGGCGACGTGCTCGCGCTGAACGCTCGGCTCGCCGCGCGCCTGCGCACGGGCGATGCAGATCCAGACTTCGAGCGGCGCGCGCACGCCGCTCTGCTCGAGATCGCGCGCGCGAAGCTCGCGATCGCGCGCCCCGGCTACGAGCGCTACGACGCGTCGGTGGACGCGTGAGCCGGCCGGTGGCGGAAGGACTCGCGGAGTTCCTGAGCGAGAAGCTCGGCAACTCGGTCACGGTCGAGAACGTGACCGAGGCGTCGGCAGGCGCGCGACGACGGAACGTCCTGTTCGACGCGGTTGCGGGCCGCGATCGGCTCGAGCTGGTCGCGTCGATCACGCCGTCGGCCGCGATCCTGCTGATGCCGACCGAGGTCGAGACCGGTGCGCTCCGGCTCGCCGAGGAGGCGGAAGTGCCCGTGCCGCACGTGCACTGGGTGTGCACGGACGAGCGCTACGTGGGCGGACCCTTCTTCGTCTCGAACCGCGTCGCGGGCGAGACGGTTCCGCGGCGCGTGCTGCGGCTCGTCGAGCGCGAGGGAATCGGCGCGCGGCTCGCGGGGCAGCTCGGCCATGCCTTTGCACGTCTGCACGCGGTACCCCCGGAGCGCGCGCCTGCGGGGCTCTCTCGTCCCGCGGGCGTGACCGCCGTCGAGCGCGCGCTCGCCGCGATGCGCGAGCAGCTCGATTCGCTCTGGCAGCCCGCGCCCGCGCTTGCGCTCGGCCTGGGCTGGCTCGAACGCGAAGCGAAGCACGTGGCGGACCGGCTCTCGATCGTGCACGGCGACCTCCGCAACGGGAACATCATCGTCGACGCGACGGGCCTGCGAGCAGTGCTCGATTGGGAGGGTACACACCTTGGTGACCCCATCGAGGACCTGGCCTGGATCTGTCTGCGCACCTGGCGCTTCGGCGCCGACGCGCTCGAGGTCGGCGGCTTCGCGCGCCGCGAATCGCTCGTCGACGCGTACGTCGCCGCCGGCGGCGGGTTCGACCTGCGCTCGTTCCACTGGTGGAAGGTGCTCGGAACGCTGCGCTGGGGAATCGGCCTCGCGCGCCAGGCGATCGGCCACATGGACGGCTCCGTGCCGTCGATCGTGATGGCGGCTTCGGGCCGGCGCGTGGCCGAGCTCGAATTCGACCTACTGACGCTTCTGGGGCACCTCGAAGCCGAATAGCTTCGCCGCGTTCAGGCCGAGGATCTTCGCGCGCTGGCGGTCGGAGAGCCCGCCCATCGTGCGCTCGATCGCCTCGGCCGAGTGCGGCCAGGTGCCTTCGTGGTGCGGGTAGTCGTTCGCCCACAGGAAGCAGTCCTCGAGTCCCCACTTCTCGACCAGGTCGAGTCCGGGCGCGTCCTCCTGGAACGACGCGAATCCGTGTCGGCGGAAGTACTCGCTCGGCAGCATCGCGAGCTTCGGGAACGCCCACATGTGGTGCTTGCGGTAGCCCTCGTCCATGGCGACGAGCGCCCACGCGACCCAGCCGATTCCGGCCTCGATCGTCGCGAAGCGGATGCCCGGGAAGCGCTCGAGCACGCCTGACGCGCACAGGTTCACCGCCGGCTCGATCGTCGGCGAGAGCGAGTGCGCGACGTAGTTGATCACCGCGCCGCCATCGCCGCGTGCGGCGCGCGGGTCGCGGCCGGTCGAGACGTGGAAGGTGATCGGCTTGCCCGTCGCCTGGATGCACGCCCACAGGCGGTCGAACTCGGGCAGGTTGTAGTTGCGGCAGTCCTCGACGTGCGGGCCCCAGTCGGGCTTGCACGGCAGCGTGAAGGCGCGGAAGCCGAGTGCCGCGCAGCGCTCGATCTCGGCAATCGCGCCGTCGAGATCGCCCGTCGCCACGCACGCCACCGGCGAGAGCACGTGGTTGTACTTCGCGAAGGTCTCCCACGCCCACTCGTTGTAGACGCGGCACATGGCGTTGGCGAAGACCGCGTCGGTGGTCGCCCACATCGACAGGCCCTTGTTGGGGAAGATCACCTCGGCGTCGACACCGTCGGCCTTCAGGTCGCGGAGCCGCTCCTCGGGATCGGCGCCCGCGCGCGAGCGGATCAGGTCCTCGCCTTCGAATCGCGACGCGCGCAGCTTCGTCGGGCGGAAGCCCTCCATCACGCTCCAGCGCACGCCGTTCGCGTCGGTCTCGATCCGGGGCAGGCGGCTCTTGTACTTCGCGTCGATGCGCTCGGCCCAGAGACCGGCCGGCTCGTTCGCGTGCGTGTCTGCCGACACCACGAAGTACTTGTCCGGATCGCCCGCACGCGCCGTCCGCGGCCAGCCGGCGTGACCGGGCGTCTCCGCGCGCCAGGTATTCGGATCACTCGTCATCGTCATGGAGTCCTCCACTGAACCAGAGTGTAGGCGCCGCGATCCTCGAAGACGGGCACGACCGTCGCGCCGATCGCGACGTCCGCGCGCGGATCGCCCGCGAGGTTCCCGATCATGCGGATTCCGTCGGCCTCGGGGAGCTCGACGAGGAGCACGACGTACGGCACGGCGGACTTCAGCGCCGGGTGAACCGGGTGCCAGACGCGCTCCCACGAGTAGATTCGCGCGGGACCGGGCACGGGCGCCCAGCCGACCTCGAACGAGTGGCAGTGGTGGCAGATCCACTCCGGCCCCCACTGGAAGCGCCCGCACGCGTTGCAGCGCTGCGCCACCAATTCGTGTCGCAGGGTCGCGTCCCAGTACGGGCGGTCGAGGCCGTCGGGAAGCGGAGCGGGCGCGGGAAGCCCGAGCGGAAGCACCGTGCTCAAAGCGTCTCCGCCGAGCCGAGGATCATGTCACTGACCGGTGTCACCATCGGGCCCGAGCCCACCAGCGCGAGCTTCGCGCCCGGCACCTGGGCCGTCGACTGGCCGCGGATCTGGCGCACGGCCTCGACCTGCAGCTCGAGCCCGTGCATGTAGCACTCGGCCAGGTTCCCGC
>CAZMKX010000200.1:0-6821 GCA_964566375.1 uncultured Myxococcales bacterium | reverse complement strand
CCTGCATCTCATGGAGCACGAGGGCGAGCGCTTCGACGCGCACATGATCGTGCGCGGCTCGCTCGAGCGACTCGTGCCGGTCACGATGACCGCGCTCACCGCCGGGCTCGCGCTCGTGCCGCTCGTCCTCGCTTCGGGAGAGCCTGGGAAGGAGATCCTCTTCCCGGTCGCCGTCGTGATCCTCGGCGGCCTCGTGAGCTCGACCTTCCTCGACATGGCCGTGACCCCGGCCGTGTTCTTTCGTTTCGGCCGCCGCGCCGCGGAGCAGTCGCTCGCGCGCCACAGCAGCGATCCGCTTTCAACGCCCGAGCCTCCCCCGTCGCACGGAGCGGCGGTGAGCTAGGCGCGGGCTCCGTAGGAGAACGATGATGCGTCTCAGTGCCAAGTGCGCAGTCTTCTGGTTGGCCCTCGCGCTCGCTCCTGCCGCGATCGCGCAGCAGGAGCACGGTTCCGGCCATGAGGGCCACGGTGGCATGGGCGGCATGCCCGGAATGGGCGAAACCGCGGAGCCGGCGCACGACGCTTCGGCTTGGGCAGCGCTGAAGGAGACTCGCGACGCGATCGCAAAGCTCGTCGAGAGTGGCAAGCTCGCCGAGGTTCACAACCAGGCGGCACGGCTTGCGCCCCTCGGCCAGGCGCTCAGCGACGGTGCGAAGGCCCTTCCGGAGGAAAAGCGCACGCGCATCGAGCCGACGCTCCGACAGCTTCCCGAGCTTGGCAAGACGCTGGACAAGGCCGGAGACGCGGGCGACATCGCGGCGACGCGCCGCGAGCTCAAGCGACTGGACGGCGCGATCGTACTGATAAAGGCTCAGTATCCGGCCGACGCGCTCTCCAAGGTGCCGGCTCCCGCGGCCATGCCCGCGGAGCACGAGCATTCCGAGGTCGAGCACTCGGGCCACCAGCATGGCGCGCACGCGCATGCGACCCGCCCGCTGGCCGCGGTCGACGCTGCTCCGAAGGCGACGATTCGCGTCAAGGCGAGTGAGTTCAAGTTCGCGCCGACCGAGCTTGCGATGCGTGCAGGCGAGCCCACCCGGATCGAGCTCGAGAACGACGGCGCGGTGGAACACGCTCTGATCGTCGCGGCGCCGGACGGGAAGGGCGACTGGATTCACCTTCACTCCGCCGCAGGCTCGACGGACGCGGGGACCTTCCGGATCGACACACCCGGTACGTACCGCGTTGTCTGCACAATCCAAGGACACCCTGAGGCAGGGATGGTGGGAGAGCTCGTCGTGCGATGACGCGCGTCGGCTCCTGTCCAACGCGTGAATGGGCTCGCGCCGACGGACTAGGTGGGCCCCCACTGGCACAGCGCGCGGTCTTCTGCTGCGCCCACATCCCCGCCGTCAGTGCGGCGACGAACACGTAGATCGCTAGCTCGCCGCGCAGCAGACTCGCGAGCGCCGGACCCGGGCACAAGCCGACGAGGCCCCAGCCGACGCCGAAGAGTGCCGCTCCAGCGAGAAGCTTCGCATCGATTGCGCGCTGCGCGGGGAGCGCGAAGGCCTCCGCGAAGAGCGGCTGTGCGCGGCGCCGGATCAGCGCGAAGCTCGCTGCATTCACCGCGAGCGCGCCGCCCATGACGAACGCGAGCGTCGGATCCCAGGCTCCGGCGATGTCGAGGAAGGCGAGCACCTTGGCCGGATTCGTCATGCCCGAGATGAGGAGACCCGCTCCGAACACGAGACCGCAGAGCAGCGCAGAGAGCACCCGCATCACCCGACTCCCAAGACGTGGCGCACGACGAAGACCGTGAACGCGCCGGGCGCCATGAACGTGAGCGTAGCGACGAGCGAACGGCGCGAGCCGCGCGCGAGTCCGCACACGCCGTGGCCGCTCGTGCAGCCGCTCCCGAGCGACGTGCCGAAGCCGACTAGCAGCCCGCCCCCGACGAGCAGCGGCAGGCTCGTCGTGATCGCGTAGTCGTTCAGATCGCCGACCAGCGCCCTCACGATGGTGGCGCCGAGCGGCAGCCCGACGAGGAACGCGATCCGCCAGGAGAGATCGCCGTGTTGCGCTGACAGGCTGCGCCCGAGGATGCCGCTCACGCCCGCGATCTTCCCGTTCGCAAGCAAGAGCCAAGCGGCTGCGATTCCGATCAATGCGCCACCGGCGAGACCCAGACCCGGTGTAAAGCTGCTCGCGATCAAAACCCTGCGCCTCCTTTTTAGCTGCGCTCGCCGATCGTATCGCCGCCGCCAGCGCGCGAGAAGCGACCCTCCGCGATCCCGAGCGCAAACGCCGCCACTGCGAATATCGCCTGTGGAATCGACTCGGACAGCGCCGCTCGCGCGGCGCCTTCGTCGATGATGACCCGCAGGATGCGCAGACCCTCCTACTTCTCGGCCTCCGCGGTGTGCGCACGCGCGAGTGCGTCAAATTCGCGGGCCATCTGCTTGTCCAATGCGATCAGAGCGCGGCAGTGCTCCACCATCGCATGAGCCGTGATCCAGTGGCTGTAGGACAGCTCCATCTGATGGTGGACGTTGGCGTCGCGCCTCGCGGCGGAGGCCTTCTCGGCGTAGTAGGCGGCGGCCGCGCGGTGCTCGTCGGGGCTCTTCGCAGACCCGGCCACGGCCTCGGCGGGGGTCTCCTGTGCCGCCGGCTCGGCGGCAGCCGCGAGCATCGGAAAGAGTGCCAGCCACAGGCCAAGCGCGAACGACAGAGCCCTCACCATGAGCGTCCTCTGTTGGGATGCGCGGCAACGGCGAGCCGCTTCGTCCTGCACGCATGAATACGGTGGCGACGTGCCGAAGGTGACGAGATGCGCGCACGTTCCTGACAGCCGGATACACCGCGCGCGCGATCATCAACGGCCGTTGTCACCCTTCGTGCGGTCTCCCCGTAGTCCAGACCGACCTACGAGAGGACCGCGGCCCATGGACCACCGCCACGACCCGATTCCGGAGACGAAAGTGTCGCCGGGTCTCGGACTCCGCGGGCGGATCGCTCTCGTCGGGTTCGCGGTCGTCGCAGCCTATTTTCTCTGGACCGAGCACCGAGCCCACGTCATCCAGGTCCTCCCGTGGTCGCTCCTGGCCCTGTGCCCGCTAATGCACTTGTTCATGCACGGCGGCCACGGCCACGGCAGCCATCGGTCCGATGGTCCCGGAGACGGCACACGGGGATTGCCGCGATGACGCACGAATCCGGGTACGGCCTCTGGTCACTGGTCCTCATCAACTCGGTCGTCTTCATCCTCTTCGCCCTCAGCTTCGCGAAGCCTCGGAGCTCGCGAGACTGGCGATCGTTCGGCGCGTTCTCGGCGTTCATCGTGGCGCTCTTCGTGGAGATGTACGGCTTCCCGCTGACGATCTATCTGTTCTCCGGCTGGCTGGCGCAGCGATACCCGGGGATCGATCTCCTTTCGCACGAGAACGGCCACCTCCTGCACACGCTGTTCGGGTGGAAGGGGGATCCCCACTTCGACCTCTTCCATGTCGCGAGCTACGTGCTGATTGGCGGGGGCTTCTGGATCCTCGCCGCGGCGTGGCCTGTCCTCTATCAGGCCCAGCGCGCGCGACGCCTCGCGACGACGGGTCCCTACTCCCGCGTGCGCCACCCGCAGTACCTCGGCTTCATCCTGATCATGGCGGGGTTCCTCTTCCAGTGGCCCACACTCGTGACGCTCCTGATGTTCCCGATCCTCGCGGTCATGTACGTGCGTCTGGCACGGGCCGAGGAGGCCGCGGCGCGCGCCGAGTTCGGAGCGGCCTACGACGCGTACGCGCGAGACGTACCCGGTTGGGTACCGCAGCTACGGTCGCCCGGGCGCGCCCGCACGACCGTACGTCCCTACGACAACCAAAGGAGATAGATGATGCGAACTCTGACGACAGTCGTGCTTGCCCTGATGCTCGCGCTCGGCACCTCGAGCGCGCTCGCTCAGGAGACGGCCCACGAAGGCCACGAGGGAACGTCTGCCACGCCGGCCCCTAGCGGAACTGGCCAACCCACGGAGAAGGGGACCGGCCATCCCATGGGTCCCGGTGGCATGGGCCACGGGGGGAGGGGGATGGGGATGAAGGAAATGCACGCGCACATGCAGGCGATGAAGGACCACTCGAGGATGATGGAAGGAATCACGGACCAAAAGAAGCTCGACGACGAGATGAAGAAGCACATGCGCATGATGGACGACATGATGGAGGCGATGATGAAGAGCCAGGAGCACTCCTCACCCGGCGCGCCGCCGAAAGCGCCGCCGGCAGGCTCGAAGCCCTAGAGAGCAGGCCCGTGGACGATCCGACCCCGAGGTGGAGTCGCCGCCAGTTTCTGCGGACATCGACCGCCGCGGCTCTCCTCGGGGGCCTGGAGCGCTTGCTGCCCGCATACGCGCGCGCGGGGGTCCGCGCTGCTGGCGCTGCGCCGGTGTTCGGCGGAAGCCGGGAGATCGACCTGCGGATCCAGCGGCAGGCGCTCGCGATCGGTGGCAAGGAGGGCTCGGTCACCAGCATCAACGGCGTGCTGCCCGGACCGCTCGTGCGCATGCGCGAGGGGGAGCTCGTCACGCTGCGCGTCACCAACGACCTCGACGAGGACAGCTCCATCCACTGGCACGGGCTGCTCGTGCCTGCGGCAATGGATGGTGTTCCCGGTGTGAGCTTTCCAGGGATTCGCCCCGGGGAGACCTTCACCTACCAGTACGAGGTGAAGCAGAGCGGAACCTACTGGTATCACAGTCACTCCGGACTTCAGGAGCAGACCGGTGTCTACGGTCCACTCATCATCGACCCCAGCGCCCCGGATCCGTTCGAGTATGACCGAGACTATGTCGTGCTGCTGTCCGACTGGACGTTCCGGGATCCCTACGCGGTCCTGCACGACCTGAGGACCCGCCCGGGCTACTTCAACTTCCAGCGGCGAACGCTCCTCGATCTGCCCGCGGAGATCTCGGAGAAGGGCTGGAGGGCGGCGTTCTTCGATCGGCTCATGTGGAGCCACGAGCGCATGGATCCGACGGACTTCGCCGACGTCACGGGCGAAATCTACACGTATCTGATGAACGGACTGCCCAGCGCGTCGAACTGGACCGCGCTGTTCGGGCAGGGCGAACGCGTGCGACTGCGGTTCATCAACGGCTCCGCGATGACCTACTTCGACGTGCGAATCCCGGGGCTCGCGATGACGGTGGTCCAAGCGGATGGGCAGAACATCGCGCCCGTCCGTGTGGACGAGTTCCGAATCGCCGTCGCCGAGACCTACGACGTGATCGTGGAGCCGCAGGACGATCGTGCCTACACGATCTTCGCCGAGTCCCTCGATCGCAGCGGGTACGCGCGGGGCACGCTCGCTCCGCGCGCGGGCCTCGAGGCGCCCCTACCCGAGCGCCGGCCGCGGCCGCTCCGCACGATGGCGGACATGGGCATGGAAATGACGGAGGAAGCCGGCGGCGCGGGGGAAGGGATGGAGGGCATGGAGATGCCCGCCGAGCCACCAGCTTCCTCCCATGCCGGTCACAGCTCCTCATCGACTCGGCCGCACGGCCCCGACCACCACGGCGCCGGCAACTCGATGATCGCGATGCTCCCTCGCAGCCGCCTGCACGAGCCCGGCGACGGGCTCGAGGCAACGGGCACGCGCGTGCTGGTCTACACCGATCTCCGTAGCCTCGAGCCCGGTGGCGATCAACGCGCACCGAGCCGCGAGATCGAGCTACACCTCACGGGCAACATGGAGCGGTACATGTGGTCCTTCGACGGCATTCAGTACGCGGAGGGCATGCCGCCGATCCCTCTGGAATTCGGCGAGCGGGTCCGGCTCGTGCTCGTGAACGACACGATGATGGAGCACCCGATCCATCTGCACGGGATGTGGATGATGCTGGAGAACGGCGCCGGCGAGCACCTGCCCCGAAAGCACACCGTGAACGTCAAGCCTGCCGAACGGCTCACCTGTCTCGTGTCCGTCGACGCACCCGGTCGCTGGGCGTTCCACTGCCACCTGCTCTTCCACATGGACCTGGGCATGTTCCGTGTCGTCTCCGTCTCGGAGAGCGGCGAAGGAGCGACATCGTGACTCGAGCCTGTCGCTTCCGCGGCATCGTCGCTGTCGGCGCCGCGCTCATCGGCACGCTCGTCGCCTCGGCAAGCGCTCGCGCGGGGGCGAACGACGAGATCTACTACTTCTTGAACGTCGATCAGCTCGAGCAGCGCTGGCAGGACGGCCCGAACGTCGCGCACTGGGACCTCGAGGGGTTCGTGGGAAGCGATACCAATCGGCTCTGGTACCGCTCGGAGGGCGACCTTCGCACGAGCGGCTCCTCGGGGGGCGATTTCGAGGTGCAGCTCCTGTACAGCCGGCACGTCCTGCCGTTCTGGGACCTTCAGGTCGGCGTCGCGCGAGACGAGATCTTCGGGTCGGGGACGGATCATCAACGAACGCGCGCCGTGATCGGCGTTGATGGACTGGCGCCTTACTGGTTCGAGGTCGAGCCGGCGATCTTCATCGGCGACGGCGGGGACGTGTCGGCGCGCTTCACGACGACGATGGATCTCTTCATCACCCAGCGGCTGATCGCCCAACCGCGCTTCGAGATCAACGCGGCCGCACAAGACGAGACGGACTTCGGAATCAAGAGCGGCGTCAACAACGTCGAGCTCGGGCTCCGGCTGCGTTACGAGGTGTGGCGCGAGTTCGCTCCCTACGTGGGTGTGAGCTGGGTCCGAAAGCTCGGCAAGACGGAGGATCTCGCTCGCGACGAAGGGGAGGAGTACCGCACGCTGTCGTTCGTGGCGGGCGTGAGGCTCTGGTTTTGAGCGTGCTGTCGACAGAGGCGACGACATGAGGGCGACCGAGGCGCTCCATGAGCGGGG
>CAZMKX010000199.1:2089-6826 GCA_964566375.1 uncultured Myxococcales bacterium | reverse complement strand
TCGTTGCAGAAGAAGCCGTGATCCGCACCGGTGTAGGTCTTGAGCGTGTAGGTCTTGCCGAGCTCCTTGAGCTTCGCGTCGATCGCGCGCACCTGGTCGAGCGGGATGAACGCGTCCTTCTCGCCGAAGAACAGGTAGAGCGGCGCGCGGATCCTGTCGGCCTTGGGCAGGAGCCCCGCGATGCCGCCGCCGTAGAACGGCGCCGCCGCCGCGATCTTGTCCGGAAGGTCGGCCGCGAGCAGGAACGAGAGCCGCCCGCCCATGCAGAAGCCCGTCACGCCCACCTTCGGGCTGCTCACGGACGGCCGCTTCGCCAGCGCGTCGATCGCGGCGCCGAGATCGCGGACCACGTCGTCGTCCTTCACCTTCTGCATCAGGCCGATCGCCTTGGGCAGCTCGTCGTAGCCGACTTTGTTCGCGGGCAGACTGCGCCAGTAGACGTCGGGCGCGAGCGCGACGTAGCCTTCGGCCGCGATCCGGCGCGTGACGTCCTCGATGTGCGCGTTCAGGCCGAAGGCCTCCATGATCACGATCACCGCGGGGTGGCGGCCGTCCTTGGGCTCGGCGACGTAGACGGGCATCGCGCCGTCGGGGGTGGTCACGGTCTCGTGGCTGGTGCGGATCTCCATGCTTCCTCCTCGTTGCCGGATCTGGCTCGGCGCCGCGCAGTATAGCCGCATGGTAGGCTGCGCGGATGAACGTCGGACGCGTCCACGAGCTTTGGCGGCACCCCGTGAAGTCGATGATGGGCGAGCGCATCCAGAGCGCCGAGCTCGGCACGAACGGAATCCCCGGCGACCGCGCCTGGGCCGTGCGCGACGAGGAGCGCGGCGGAATCCGCGGCGCCAAGAAGATCCCGGACCTGATGCGCTGCGCCGCGCGCTACCTCGAGGAGCCCGCCTTCGGCCGCGTGCCGCCCCCCGAGATCACGCTGCCCGACGGCGCGCGCCTGCGCGCGTCGGACACCGGAGCCGCGGAGCGCGTGAGCGGCGCCGTCGGGCAGAAGGTCACGCTCTGGCCGCTGCTCCCCGCGGAGGCGCTCGACCACTACCGCCGCGGCGCGCCGACCCACACCGACATGGAGCAGGAGATGCGCGCGATCTTCGGCCGCACGCCCGACGAGCCGCTTCCCGACTTCTCGGCGTTCCCGCCCGAGGTGTTCGAGTTCGAGTCCCCGCCGGGAACCTACTTCGACGCGTTCCCGCTCCTGCTGCTCAGCGACGCCACGCTGCGGCGGCTGCAGCAGCTCGCGCCGGCCTCGAAGGTGGACGTGCGCCGCTTCCGGCCGAACCTGGTCGTGGCGACGCCGAACGGTGTCGCGGACTTCGTCGAGCTCGGCTGGGTCGGCAAGCGCGTCCGCGTCGGCGGCGCGGAGCTCTCGATCGCGATGGCCTGTCCGCGCTGCGTGATGATCACGCACGGCTTCGCGGACCTGCCCAAGGACTCCGGCCTGATGCGCACGGTCGTGCGCGAGGCGAACCAGAACGTCGGCGTGTACGTGCGCGTCGCGAAACCCGGCCGGATCGCCGTCGGCGATGCCGTCGAGCTTCTCGCCTAGGAGGTCCCCAATGAAGATCGGACTGATTCCCGTCAACATGGCCGTCGCGGACGTCGGCCAGATGATCGCCGCCGCGCGGAAGGCCGAGGCGATCGGCATCGAGTCGGTGTGGACCTTCGAGCACGTGGTGATCCCGGTCGACTACCGGTCGAAATACCCGTACAGCCCGACCGGGAAGATGGGCGCGCCGCCCGAGACGAACCTCGTCGACCCGCTGATCGCGCTGACCGCGATCGCCGCGAGCACGACGAAGCTCCGGCTCGCGACGGGCGTGAACATCCTGTCGCAGACGAACCCGCTCTATCTCGCGAAGCAGGCCGCGAGCCTCGACTTCGTCTCGAACGGCCGCTTCATGCTCGGCGTCGGCATCGGCTGGCTGCGCGAGGAGTTCGACGCGCTCGGCGTCCCGTTCGAGAAGCGCGGCGCGCGCTTCGACGACTACGTGCAGGCCATGCGCAAGGTCTGGTCCGGCGACGTGGTCGAGCACGAGAGCGAGTTCCTGCGCTGGAGCGGCTTCAAGAGCTACCCGCTGCCGGTGCAGAAGCCGGGCGTGCCCGTGATCATCGGCGGCGCGAAGGGAAAGGCGTTCGAGCGCGTCGCCAGGTACGGCGACGGCTGGTACGCGCCGACCGGAAACGTCGCGGAGCTCACGGAGCTGCTCGTCCCGCTCAAGGCCGCGTGCGAGAAGGTGGGGCGCAAGCTCTCGACCGTGGAGATCTCGGCGATGTGGGCCCCCGCCGCGGAGGGCATCGACGCGGTGAAGCGCTACGCGGACCTCGGCGTGAGCCGCCTGATCGTTCCGACGTTTGCGATCGGCGGAGCGAGCGTCGAGGCGCTCGACCGCTTCGCCGGCGAGGTGATGGCGAAGATCGCGTGATCGTTCAGGCGAGACCGAGCGCCGCGAGCGTGCGCTCGATCAGCCAGAAGCCGGCGAGCGTGCCGAAGACGTAGGCGAGCGGCCGCTCGAAGCGGCGCAGCGCGCGCACGACGAGGAGCAGCGCGGCGACGACGGCGAGCTGGCCGAGCTCGATGCCGGCGTTGAAGCTCGCGAGCGCCAGGGGCACGTCCGCGGCCGGAAGCCCCGCTTCCGCGAGCGCGGCCGCGAAGCCAAAGCCGTGGAGGAGCCCGAATCCGCCGGCAACGCGCGCCGACGGCGGCGCCTCGCGCCGGGCTCCGGCGAGCAGGATCGCGAGCCAGAACACGCTTGCGGCGATCGCGACCTCGATCGGCGCGGTGGGAAGCCGCACCAGGCCGAGCGCGGCACAGGAAAGGGTCAGCGCGTGGCCGAGCGTGAAGGCGGTGACGGTGACGAGGAGCGCGCGACGGCTCGGGACGAGCAGGACCAGTCCCGCGACGAAGAGCAGGTGATCGAGACCGCCGGCGATGTGGACGACCCCGAGACGCAGGTACGCGAGGAACGTCTCGGACCACTCGGCGCGCGCGGGGATCGTGAAACGCGGCCGAGCTGCGTCGATCACCGACTGCGCGCGTGGCCCGTCGGCAAGCTCGACACGCACGAGGGCGTTGGTGCCGCTCTCGCGCAGCCCGTCGAGGCCGATCGCACGGCCCGCGAGCGGCTCGGCGCCGCAATCGAGCGCGATCTCCACGGTCTCCGCGCGTTCGTCGCGCGTGATCCGTGGCGCGCCGGACGCTCGGCAGCCCGCGGGAAGGACCGGCGTCAGCGCCGCGCGGGCGGCGCGCACCGCAGGCGTGCGGAAGACCAGCACCGCGGAACCGTCCGGACGCCCGCGAAGCTCGAGCAGCGACGGCGCGAGCGGATGCGCATCCGCGCGTGCGGCGAGGACCGCGAGCGCGGCCGCGACCAGGACCGCGCGCGCGCGCCTCACGGCTCCACCTGCGCAACGCGGATCTCGTAGCGCGTGCGAAGCGCGTCGAGCGACGCGCGAAGCCGCGCTGTCTCGCGCTCGCGGACGAGCTCCGCGACGACCTCGCCGCGGGCGGCGCCGAGCGTCGCAGGCGTGGCGGAGCGCCGTTCCCGCACGACGACGAGGTGAAGCCCGTAGCTCGACGCGATCGGTGCGGAGATCACGCCGGGCTCGAGCGCGAACACTGCGCGCGCGAAGGTCTCGCCGAAATCGCGCCCCAGATCGGCCTGGCTGCGCAGGGGCAGGTCGTGGCCGAGCAGGAACGGATCGCCGAGCGCGATCGCAGTGGACGGCTCGATCCCGTCGGCCTCGAGACGCTTGCGCAGCGCGCGCGCGTCCGCGTCGAGCGCCGCGCCGCGCCGGTCGCGCGACAGGAAGACGTGCGAGACCCGCACGCGCGCGGGGCTCGCGAAGCGCGACGGATCGCGCGCAAAGCGCGCGGCGACCTCCGCTTCCGAGGGCTCCCCTGCCCCGTCGGCGGCGAGCTCCGCGCGCATGCGCTCGATCAGGCGGCGGCGCACGACCAGATCGCCGCGGGCGAGCCCGAGCGAGAGCGCTTCGTCCACCCGCGCAGCCGCGCCCGCTTTCGCGTCCTCCGCCTGCGCGTCGAGGAAGCCCAGGTTCCGCGCGAGCCGCGCGCGCACCACCGGATCGTCGCGCTCGAGGCCGCGGGCGCGCGCCTCGGCGACCAGGACCTCCTCGTCGATCTCCGTTGCGACGAGCGCTTCGAGCGCCGGGGCGTCCGCGGCCGCGCCGGCCCGCGCGAGCCAGTTCTCGCGCAGGAGCGAGAGCCGCGCCGCATCGATCTCGATCGGCGCGGGCCGCACCTGCGGCTCCGGGCCGCGCGACGCGAGCCAGGGCTCCGCCGCGAGAAGCAGCGCGCCCGACACCAGGAAGTGCAGCGCAGGCGCGCGCAGGAGCCGCCGCATCGCCGCCTCAGCGCCCCGCGGTCTTGAGCTTGGTCGTGTCGTAGTACTTCCGGCTCTCGCCGATCGCGAACTCCATCGCGTTCATGCCGTCGAACTGGCCCAGGTTCGACGCGCCGCTCTGCACGTTCACGATCATGACGGAGGTCCCGAGCAGTACGAAGCGCCCCTGGTTCTCGGGCTGGCCGGTGGACTCGCTCCACTTCCCGACGCCGCCGATCAGCTTGTATGGCTTGCCGGCGCGGTCGTAGACCACCGCGAGTCCCGGTGCCATCGTTTCCTTGTCGTACCAGATCTTCTTGCGGCTGTACGGGTGCCCCTTCTGCCGCGGGATGTCGTCGAGCTGGAAGCTCGTGCGCTTCTGCCA
>CAZMKX010000199.1:0-1989 GCA_964566375.1 uncultured Myxococcales bacterium | reverse complement strand
GGAATGTACGCCCAGGTGTCGTCCTCCTTGCCGTCGCGGTAGCGGTAGAGCAGGAACATCGTTCCGCGCAGATCGAACGGCGACTTCACGTCGAAGTACTCCGCCCACTCGATGTTCGTGCCCGCCTCGAGCTCCGTCGTCGCGGGCAGAAGGTCGGCGCGCCCGCTGAAGTAGGTGCGCCTGTATTCGCCCTGCGAGATCCGCCAGGTCTCGCGCCCGGCGTTGCGCATGTTCGCGAAGCCCCAGTGCGGGATGTTGAAGCCCGAGCCGCCCTGCCAGCGCTGGTTCACGTTCCAGGCGAGCTTCAGCGCGAACTGCGGATCGTCGGCGGTGAGGTCGCAGCGGTGCCCCGTCGCCTCCTTCGCCCACTCCGAGAACGGAAACGGCTGCCCCGCGGTGTAGCTCACGAGTCGCCCACCTTCGTCGACGGCCGCCTGACACGCGAACTGCACGGTCGCCTCGACGTACTTCGGGTGCGGCGGATACGACTCGGGCGCGACGATGCGCATCTCGAGCCCGGGAAAGCCCTCGATCGCGTAGCTGTAGAACTCGGCCGGCACGAGGTCCCGCACCTGCGACGCGTTCGCGGCCGTGATCACGTCGCCGGGCTGCACGTCGGCGGCCGCCGGGCGCGCGATCGACAGACAGACGAGCACGAGCGACATCGACGACCGTTTCATCCTTTGCCTCCGTTCGCTTCGGACGGTGCGTACCAGATCGGCGAGGTCCACGACCGCTCCTGCACCGTCCGCGGGACCTTCGCCTCGCAGCACGGCTCGAAGCCGGGGCCGACCGTCGACGGATCGTCGCAGCGGACGCCACCGGCGTTGCAGACGCGCGTCGTCCAGCGGCAGGTCGGGTTCTCGATCACGCGCGCGTACCACACGGCGCGCTCCGCGGCGTCGAAGTCGGGGTCCGTCCAGACGGCGCAGAGCGCATCGGCGCCCGGACCTCGCGGCTCGCAGGTTTCGAGGTCGACGTCGGCGCCGTTCGAGGGATCGCCCGCGACGTCGAAGACCCGTTCGTGCGTCGCGCCGTCGGCACCGAGCCAGCCCTTCACGATCTGAAGGCGCTGGAGGCGCGTGCCCGGCTGCGCGCTCGTGCCCGCGTCGCGAAGCGCCGACAGCACGAAGCGCGGGGAAGCCGCGCCGGCCCGCGCGGACGGCAGGTCGCCGCCCATCGGCACCCCGTTCGCGTAGCCGCGCGCGACCAGGTCGGGCCGTTCGCACAGATCCGCGTCGAGCTCGAAGCCGGCAAAGAAGCGCACGACGTGGCGCGGGCCGCTCGTGCCGTACACCTCTCTGCGTCGCAGCGCGGCGAAGAGCGCGTCGCGCGAGTTCTCCTCGGCCCAGATCACCGCGAGCCCGCCGGGATTGAAGTCCCAGGCGTCCGGCAGCCCCTTCGGGATCTCGTCGCGCGCCGGCCTTCCGGCGCCGCCGTTGCCCTTGTACTCCGCGTCCTCCTCGACCGCACCCGACGCGCCGAGATGCGTGTCGGTGCTCGCGACGATGCCGAACTTGAACGGGTTCACGCCGACGCGCGCCTCCTGCACGAGACCCTCGCGCAGGATGTGTCGCACGAACTGACGCGGAACCGGCCGTTCGGCCAGGGCGGGAACGTAGCGCCCGCTGAAGTTGCTCATCTCGAGCGTCTCGAACGAGCACAGCTCGTCCGCGGTATCGACGCCGCGCATGCACTCCGACGAGCCCTTGTGCTGCATGATCTCGACGACCGGCTCGAGCTCCGCGGCGAGGCGCGCCTGTTCGGCGTCGATCGGCGTTCCGTCCGGGTTCACCGTCGCGAACATCTGGCCGCCGCCCAGGTTCGAGTTGTGCGGAATCACGAGCACGTCGCAGCCCGTGCCGGCGTTCGAGCACGACGCGCGCAGCTCCTTCCAGAGCAGCTCCGGTGCAGGCGTGTCGATGAAGCTCGAGGGCAGCGCGGGCACGACCTCGTTCCGGAAGATCACGTTGCGGTGCAGGTTGTTGC
>CAZMKX010000198.1:0-6848 GCA_964566375.1 uncultured Myxococcales bacterium | reverse complement strand
AGGTTCCGTACGCCGGCGCCTACGGCTACGGAAAGAGCTGACGGCGGATCTCCGGAGTCGGAGGCGCACTCCCGATGGCGACGTTCGTAGCGATCCTGATCGTCCCGTGGCTGTTGGCGCTGGTGCTGACGCCGCTCACGATCCGGTTCGCCGAGGCGCGCGGGTACCTCGACCATCCAACGGCGCGCAAGGCCCACAAGAAGCCGGTCGCGATGCTCGGCGGCGTCGCGGTGTATGCCTCGATCGCGCTCGGGACGCTCGGGCTCGCGTTCTTCCTTCCACCGGTGCGCGACGCGCTGTTCGGATACGAGTCGCTCGGTGCACTCGGCCTCGGCGCGGGTCTGATGGTCGCCCTCGGGGTCTGGGACGACCTCGCGGACCTGCGCCCCATGCACAAGCTGGCGGGCCAGATCGCGATCGCCGCACTGACCTGGGGGATGGGCTTCCGGATCGGCTCGATCGAGCTGCCGTTCGAGTTCTTCCTGAGCGCGGCCGCACCGGTCTCCTTCGTCGTGACGGTCGGCTGGATCGTGATCGTCGCCAACGCGTTCAACCTGATCGACGGCATCGACGGACTGACCGCCGGCGTGTCCGTGATCACCGCGCTCACGGTCTTCCTGCTCGCGAACCAGAACGGCGCGACGGTGCCGGTGATGGCGGCGCTCGCGCTCTCCGGCGCGCTCGCCGGCTTCCTGCGCTTCAATCTTCCGCCGGCCCGGATCTTCCTGGGCGACGCGGGGGCGCTCTCGATCGGCTACCTGACGGCGGTGCTCGCGATGGCCTCGTACCAGAAATCGCCCGCCGCGGTCGCGCTCGTCGTGCCGCTGCTCGTTCTCGGGCTGCCGCTCCTCGACACGATCCTGGCGGTGATCCGCCGCGGCATCGTGCACCTGCGCACGCGCGGAGCCGAGGGTCTGCGGCCGGGTGACATCGTGCGCGCCGTCACCAGCGCGGATCGCGGTCACCTCCACCACCTTCTGCTTCGCAACGGGCTGACGGTGCCGGCATCGCTCGCAGTGCTCTACAGCGTCTGCGTCGTGCTCGCTCTGGTCGGGCTCGGAACGCGCGAAGCGCCTTCGGCCTTGCGCTGGGGCCTCTTCCTCGCGCTGATCGGCGCGGGCTACGTCGTCCTGCGGCTCCTCGAGCGGCGAGCGGCGCGGCGGGAAGCCGATCTGCTCGCACAGGCCTCGGGCGCCGGGCTCGCGGGAGACGGCGCGGTTGCGGAGGCCGGCCGGCGCGCCGCCGGCTGACGACGATCATGCTGAACGCCCTCCAGTATCCCTACGGTCTGCTCTCGCTGGTCGTGCTCGCGCTGCTCTTCTGGCGGCCGATGTGGGGCCTCGCGCTGCTGGCCGCGATCTTCCCGATGGACCCGTGGTCGCCGCGCCTCCCGGTGCCCGGAGTGAATACCGAGACGATCCTGATCGGTGTCGCGTTCGCCGTCACCGTGCTCCGTTTCGGCGCGCGGCTGCCGCCCTTGCGCTACTCGGGTCCCGTGATCGCGTTCATCGGCGTCATGTTCGTCGCGTTCGCGCTCTCGATTCCGTGGGCCCGCAGCATGCAGTCGGCCGACGGCAGCTCCGCAATCTGGGTGATCTTCAAGATCTGGAAGAGCATGACCTTCACGGCGCTGCTCTTCTTCAGCGCCTACTGGTGGTTCTCGGAGGCGGACGATCGCCAGCGCATGCTTCAGGCGCTCTGTGTCGGACTCTTCGTGTCGAGCGTTGCGGGCATCCTCGACTTCGCGTTCGCCATCAACCCGAACAGCATCGAAGGGCGCGCCACGGGCTTCGTCGGCGACCCGAACGCGATGGCGGAGTCGATCGGCTCGATGATGTTCGTGCCGCTCTACCTCTGGATCCGCGGCCGCGAGATCAGCGGATCGTGGCGCGTTTTCGCCGCCGCGACCTACGGGCTCGCTGCGGTCGCGATGGTCGTGTCGCTCTCGCGCGGAAACTGGATCGCCTTCGCGGCAGCCCACGCCGTTTTCTTCGCGATGGTGAATCGGCGCGTCCTGGTCGGGGCGGTGGTCGCCGGCGCGCTCGTCCTGACGATCGGATTCCCGTTCCTGCCGGAGGTCGTGCGCGAGCGGATCACGGTCACGACGAAGTCCGACCGCGTCGTCTACCAGGTGCCGCTCGCGCTGAATCTCGAGAGCTCCACCGCGTCGCGCGTCGTCTTCGCGCGCATCGGCCTCGACATGTTCGAGCGCTCGCCGATCTGGGGCAACGGCCTGCACGCGTTCAACTTCCGCACGCCGGAATTCGGCGCGAAGTACGGCGTGCTGATCCAGAAGGACCCGCACAACCTGGCGGTGAAGATGGCCGCGGACGCAGGGTTGATCGGTCTGGCGGTGCTCGGGTGGGTGATCTGGGCGGTCTTCCGCTGCGGCCGCCGGCTCTGGCGTTCGACCTCGCCCGAGTACCTGCTCGGCGCGGTGCTGCTCGCGGCGGCGACGCACGTGCTCGTCGCGAACATGTCGGCGACCTCGTTCCTGTACGCGAAGCAGATCTCGGCGCAGTTCTGGATCCTGTTCGCGCTGGCCGCCCGCGCCTACGTGGAGCGCGACGCCGAGCAGGAGGAGCCGGCCGCTCAGACGCTGCAGGCGGGCAGGTGGCGCAGGTTCGCCCAGAGAACCGCGCCCGCGGTGTCCCAGCTGTAGTGCGCCCGGATCAGCTCGCGACCCGAAGCGCCGAGCGCGCGGCGGCGCGCGGGATCGGCGAAGAGCCCGAGCGCCGCCCGCGCGAACGACTCGGCGCCGTCCGCCACCAGCGCGTGGACGCCCGGCTCGAGACGGTCGAAGCCCTCGCAGGTGATCGGACTGGCGATCATCGCCTTTCCCATCGCCAGGCCCGCCTGGAGCTTGTTCTTCATGCCGGCGCCGAAGCGAAGCGGGCTCAGGACCAGCGTCGCGCGCGCGAGGTACGGCCGCACGTCGTCGACGAAGCCCGTCACGAACACGCGGCGCCCGTCGTGCAGCGCGCGAAGCGCCTGCGGCGGAGACGGGCCGATCAACGTGACGATCGCGTCGGGCCGCTCGCGCCAGACGAGCGGCATGATCTCGCGCGCGAGGTGGATTGCGGCGTCGGCGTTGGGCGGGAAGGCCATGTTTCCGAAGAACACGACTTCGGCGGGGGCCTCGACCACGTCGCGCACGTGCTCGGCCGAGAAGTACTCCGCGTCGCCGCCGTCGATCACGTTCACGATCGGCGCGTCCGGGATTCGCGCGCGCAGCGTCGCGATGTCCGCGCTCGAGTTGAGTGCGACGGAGCCGACCTCGCGAAGCACGCGCCGCTCGAAGCGACGCAGGTTCACGAGCGCGATGCGGAGCTTCGCGCGCTCGAGCCGTCCGAGCGCGCGGTCGCCCGCGAGGCGCCGCTCGAGCGCGAGGCAGGGGGCATCGACCAGATCGAACACGCACGAGCGCCAGAAGGCGTGGGGCACGTACTGCAGCGAATCCTGCCCCCAGGCGTAGGCGACGAGCGGCGCCTGCGCGCGCGCGAGCGCGCGCGCTTCAGCGTGCGCCCACGCCTGCGCACCGGGATCGAGGAAGCGCACGTCGAAGAGCGGCCGGCCGGAGAGGAACGTCGCCGCCTGCGCGAGCGGCGTGGAGCGCGCGCGCCGCTCGCGCACGCGCGTCGACGCGAAGAGGCCCGCCAGCGCGGGGCTCGAGATGAAGTCCGCCCACGCGTCGGCCGGCTGCGGCACTACGGCGAGAAGGTGGACACGCGTCCGTCCCGCGAGCCGCTTCAGGAGCTGGAACGGACGCGGAGTTCCGGCCTGCGGCGGAATCGGGAAGAGGCTCCCGATCAGCGCCACGACTTCCGGACGCGGTCCGTCTTCGTTCGCCGTCAATTCCACCGCCTTCCGGGAGACTCCCGCCCCGGCCGCGAAACTCGCCGCGCGCACCCGGTGCGTCAAGCCCGCGTGCATGACACCCGCGAGGGCGTCGGCCATCATGCTTGACCCGAACGACGACGGAGCCGATGGAGCGAAGATGTCCGAACGCCGTGCGTTCTCGACCCGCGTCGTCGATTTCGTTCGCCGCACGTTGCGCGCGGTACTCGACGAGACGCAGCGTTCGCGGCGCGAGATCGTCGCCCCGGAGGCCCGGCGCTCGACCGAGCGGCCGATCTTCGTGATCGGCGTGCACCGCTCGGGTACCACGCTGGCGCGGCTCGTGCTCGACAGCCACTCGCGCATCGCCTGTCCGCCCGAGTCGTTCTTCCTGCTTCCGCTGCGCGCATTGCTCGACGACGCGAAGGCTCTCGAAGGGCTGCTCGCGATGGGTTTCACGCGCGAGCACGTGATCGCGCGCGTTCGGGAGCACGCCGCATACTTCTTCGAGATGTACGCCGCGAGCAAGTCGAAGCCGCGCTGGGCGGACAAGACACCGTCCTACGTCGGCTGTCTCGACTTCGTCGAAGCGCTCTTTCCGGATGCGCAGTACGTGATGGTCTACCGGCACGGGTTCGATTCGGCCTGCTCGATTGCCGCGATCCCCGACATCCTCGACGTCGAGCCGCACGTCGCGGCGTGCGCGGGCGACCGCTTCGCCGGCGCGGCGCGCTACTGGGCGACACAGTGCGGCGTCATGCGCGCGTTCGCGGCCGCGCATCCCGGCCGCTGCCACGGCCTGATCTACGAGAAGCTCGCGACCGATCCGGAGCCGGAGACGCGCCGGCTCTTCGCGTTCCTGAACGAGCCCTGGGAGCCCGCGGTGCTCGAGTTCCACGCCCAGCCGCACGACCGCTGGGCGGGGCTGCAGGACATCAAGGCCGTGGCGTCGCGCGGCTTCAGCCCGAACATCGGAGGCTGGAAGGAACAGCCGCCCGAGCGCATCGCGGCCATGCGCGCGCAGGCCGGGCCGATGCTCCGGGAGCTGGGCTACGACGACGCCTGAGCCGGCCCGGGCCGTTCAGCCCGCCACGCGCCCGTAGTCGTCCTGGATCCGCACGACGTCGTCGATCTCGGGGCTCGAGACCTCGCAGAGCTCGCAGTCGCTGACGGCCTCGAAGCGGTGCTGGCGGCCGGGCGCGATCCGGCGGCTCTCGCCCGGCGCCAGATCGAGGACCTCGAGCTCGCCCGCCTCGTTCTCGAGCGTCAGGCGCAGCGTGCCGCGCAGGACGTAGATCGCCTCGTCCTTCTGGCGGTGGAGCTGCAGCGAGAGCCGGTGGCCGGCCTTGATCGCCAGGATCTTGCCCAGGTAGCGGGGCGTCTCAGCCCAGATCTCCTCGTGCCCCCAGGGCTTCTCGACGCGGCGCGACATCGACCGCAGCGTACCACGCGGCAAGCCGGCTTCGAATCTCCCGTCCGCTGCGCGCGTCTTGCGCATGAGTCGCCGGCCACCGCTTTTCGGAAGCGGAGTACCCTCGAGCCCGCGGAGCTCGTGGCTTTGCCTCGTCCGGGCGGGTCCAGGACGCGTATACTTGGCACGCTTGTCGCATCGCTCCGGCCCGGTCGACCGCACCTCCAGCGCAGCCGGAACACCCCCATGAAGCCGCAGCACAGCCTCCTCATCGTCGACGACAACGCGAGCGTTCGCGAGTGGTTCGAAGCGTTCGCGACGCGTCTCGGCTACGCGGTGACTTGCGCGGATTCCGGCGAGGAGGCGCTCGAAGTCGTGCGCAGGAAGGAGCCCGACCTGGTCGCGCTCGATCTGGCGATGGGCGGCATGGACGGCCTCGAGACGCTGCGCGAGCTGCGCACCCTCGCGCCGCAGCTGCCCGTGATCATGCTCTCGGGCGTGGCCGACACGCGAACGATCGCCCTCGCGGTCCGGCACGGCGCCGCCGATTTCCTGAGCAAGCCGTTCGAGCCGGCCGAGCTCGAGTCCGCGCTGAGGAAGGCGGTCGCCCGGCGCGAGGCCGCCGCGCGCGGCGAGGCGGCCCCTCCGCGGTCCTTCTCCGGCGCCTGCGCGTACGGTCCGGGCACCGTCTTCGCGGCCACCAGCCCGAAGATGCGCATGGTCGGGGACGTGATCGAGCACGTCGCGGACACCGACATCACGGTGCTGATCCGCGGCGAGAGCGGAACCGGCAAGGAGCTCGTGGCGCGCGCGCTGTTCGCGCGCTCGCGCCGGGCTCAGCGCGCGTTCGTGAAGGTGAACTGCGCCGCGCTCCCCTCCGAGCTGCTCGAGAGCGAGCTCTTCGGCTACGAGCGCGGCGCCTTCACGGGGGCCGAGAAGCGCAAGCTCGGCAAGTTCGAGCTCGCGGACGGCGGCACGATCTTCCTCGACGAGATCACCGAGATGCACCCGAACCTGCAGGCGAAGCTGCTGCAGGTCCTGCAGGACGGCCAGTTCTCGCGGCTCGGCGGAGAGACCGACATCTCGGTCGACGCGCGCGTGATCGCGGCGTCGAATCGCAACCTCGAGAACGCGGTTCGCGAGGGCTCCTTCCGCAGCGACCTCTTCTACCGGTTGAACGTCGTCACGATCAACCTGCCGCCGTTGCGCGAGCGCCGCGAGGAGATTCCGTACCTGCTCGACTACTTCCTGGAGCGCTACGCCCGCGAGTACGGCAAGGACGTGAAGCCGATTCCCGCCGAGCTGCGCGAGGCGATGCTGGCCTACCCTTGGCCGGGCAACGTGCGCGAGCTCGAGAACCTGGTGAAGCGGGTGGTCGTGCTCGGCGCGGACGGGCCGGTGCTCGCCGAGCTGCGTGCGCGGACGACCGCGCCGCCCCCGGTGTCGAGCGGCCACGCGCACGCCAGCGAGCTCGAGCGATTCCTGGCCGGCCAATCGAAATGCGTGAGCCTGAAGCGCGTGGGCCGGGAAGCGGCGCAGATCGCCGAGGCGCGCGTGATCGCGAAGGTCCTGGAGCGCACGCGCTGGAACCGCAAGGAGG
>CAZMKX010000197.1:0-6849 GCA_964566375.1 uncultured Myxococcales bacterium | reverse complement strand
TTCTGCAAGGGCACGCAGAGTCTCGAGAGCCGCTTCATGCTCGGCATGAACGAGGGCGTGCAGGCCGAAGTGAACTTCTACAACGTCGTGCGGCCGATTCTCGACGTGATCGCGCCCACGGCATTCCATGCGCGCTTCGACCCCGAGACGCTGAACTCGATCATCATCCTGCGCGACCTGAAGGACGAGGTCGACTTCTGCCAGCTCGACACGGACCTCTCGCTCGCGCAGGCGAAGAGCCAGATGCGACTGCTCGCGACGCTGCACGCGCGCTTCTACGAGAGCCCCGAGCTCCGCACGACGCTGCGCGATTTCTCCGACTGGGAGACGTTCTTCACGATCACGGCCGAGGACGCCGGCTTCGGTCCCGCCTGCATCCGCGGCTTCAGCGAGGCTGCGGACGTGATCCCGCCGCGCCTGTTCCGGCGCGAGCCGGAGGTCTGGCCCGCGACACTCGCTTGTGTCGCGCTGCACAAGAACATGCCGCGCGGCCTGATCCACTCCGACGTCCACCTCAAGAACTGGTACGTCACGCGAAGCGGCGAGATGGGCATCAACGACTGGCAGAACTCGTCGCGCGGGAACGGCAGCCGCGACCTGGCCTACGCGATCTCGACGGGCCTCCGGCCCGAGAAGCGCCGCCTGTGGGAGCGCGAGCTCCTGCAGGACTACGTCGCTCGCGTGGCGGAGTCCGGCGGGCCGATTCTCGACTTCGACGAGGTCTTCCGCCGCTACCGCCAGCAGCTCTTCGCCGCGCTGGCCTGGTGGACCGGGACGCTCGGCCAGCCGCCGGAAGCCCCGAAGATGCAGCCCCCCGAGGTCTCACGCGAGTTCATCCGGCGCATGACGATCGCGATCGACGACCTGGACGCGCTCGACAGCTTCTGAGCGGTGTGAGCGGCGCCGTAAAGCCGCCCAAGGCACGGACCGACAGGGGCGCAAGAGTCCCCGAGGGAGGTCCACCGTGACGGAGCGCCCCGAGCCCCGATACAAGAAGCGCATGTCCTGCAAGGTGCGGCTGGGTCAGAAGGATCACTCGGGAATCGTCCTCGACGTGTCCCGGAAGGGGCTGTTCGTGCAGACCAACGCCACCGCGCGCGTCGGCGAGCGCGTCGAGGTGATCCTGAGCCAGCCCGAGCACGGCGACGCGATCACCCTCGGCGCCGCAGTCCGCTGGCAGCGCCGGGCTCCCGCGCATCTCCGGACCGTCGTCCACTCCGGGCTGGGCCTGCAGATCTCCCAGGCTGGGGAGGCCTACTACGCGCTGCTCGCGGAAGCCGGCCGCACCTCGCCTGTGAAGGGCCGCGGGCTGTAGCCGCCCGCAGCGCGCCTCGGCCGAGCCAGGGGTCTGCCTAGTTCGGCGCGTCCCGCGTAGTATGCCCTCATCCTCCCGCCCGGGGCTTTGGCCCGGGGGCAGGCGGATCTCGAGGGAGCGATCAGGGGCGTGTCTGTGCCGGCGTCGAATCAAGAAGAGCGGCTGCGCGCCGAGCTGGCGGCGGCGGCCGAGCGCGAAGCGGCGCTCGCGCGCATCGCGCAGCGGATCAACGAGCACCCGCTCGACGTCGACGGCACGCTGCTCGAGATCTCCGAGGCGGCGCGGAAGCTCACCGACGGTGACGGCGCTCGAGTGTGGGTGTGCGACGGCGAGCACCTCAGGCCGACGCGCGGGGCGATGCCGGACGGCCCGGACGAGTTCATCCACCAGCGCACCGTGGTGGAGGCTTCGGCCGACACGCCCGTCGCGCGCTGCGTCCGCGAGCGACGTACCGTTGCGGTGGCCGACTTCCTGGAGCTGGCCGAGCCGGGCATGCGGCGCGACGCCATCGTCGCCGCCCGCTTCCGTTCCACGATGGCCGCGCCGCTCGGGTACGGCGACGCGATCGCTGGCTCGCTGGCCGTCGTTCGAACCGAGGTGAGGCCGTTCAGCGCCCCCGAGATGGCCACGCTCGAAGCCTTCGCCGCCCAGGCCGCGATCGCGATCGAGACCGCGCGCGCGCAGCAGGCGCTGGCGGAAGGGCTCGCCCGCGAGACCGCCACCGCCGATATCCTGCGCGTCATCAGCCAATCTCCGGGCGACGTCGGGCGCGCGGTCGCGGAGATCGGCAACGCGGCGCGGCGGCTGTGCGACGCCGACCACGGCGTGATCGTGTTTTCGAACGGTGGCGCTGGAGCGCAGCAACGCTGGCAGGTCTGGGATCACATTCGCGGGCTGCGCGAGGCTCCGGGCCGGGTAGGAAGCGGGGGCATTCCGAGCAGCAGCGTGCAGTGGGTGGGTCCGATCGAAGCGTGGCAGGCGGACAACCCCCGCGGCGCGGCCATCGCCCGGGCCGATGGACTCACGGAAGCGGCACTGCTCGCGGTGCCCTTGCTGGGCCCTGCGGGGCCGATGGGCCAGATCCTCATCCGGCGCAGCAGCGCACGGCCGTTCCAGCCGCGCCACGTCGCGCTGCTCGAGCACTTCGCGAACCAGGCAGTGATCGCGATCGGGAATGCGCGCATGTTCGACGAGCTCGCGGCGAGCAACGCGGAGCTCGCCGCGTCGGTCGAACGCGAGGCGGCGCTCGCGCGCATCTCGCAGCGCATCAACGAGCAGCCGCTCGACGTCGACGGCACGCTGCTTGCGATCGCGGAAGCGGCACGCGCGCTGACCGGAGGGGGTGGCGCCAGGGTCTTTCTGCTGGACGGCGAGCGGCTCATCGGGGGCCCGGGGGCGGTCGGCGACATCCCTCGCGAGTACGCCACGTCGACGGTCGCGATCGAGCTCTTCAGCGGCGTTCCGGTGGCCCGCGCCGTTCGCGAACGCCGCACGGTGGCGGTCGACGACCTCGCCGACGTCCTCCCGGAGGGGGAGCAGCGAGAACGGATCGTCGCTTCCGGAATCCGCTCCAACATGGTTGCGCCGCTCGGTCGGAAGGACGCGATCCTCGGGTCGCTCGCCGTCGTGCGCGCGCAGGTGCGCCCGTTCAATGCGACGGAGATGGCGACGCTCGAGGCGTTCGCCGCGCAGGCCGCGACCGCGATCGAGACGGCGCGCGCACAGCGCGCGCTTGCCGAGCGCAACCGCGAGGTGGCCGAAGCGCTCGAGCAGCAGACCGCCACCGCCGAGGTTCTCGACGTCATCAGCCGCGCGCCGGCCGAGCTGCAGGCCGCGCTCGACGCCGTGGTCGTCAAAGCGAGTCGGCTGCTGGAGTCCGACGTGTCTTCCGTCCTGCGGCGACTGCCCGACGGTTCGATGGGCGTCGTCGCGGTGGCAACTGGCGGCGAGATCGCGACGCGGTCCCGGCTCGCGGCGCCCACACCCGCGCGACTGGGGCTGCTGACTGCGGACAAAACGACCCGGATGCTTCACGGCGGTCCGGACGCGATCCGAGGAGAGTTCCCAGAGCTCGCGCAGATGTGGCAGGCGACCGGGAACAACTCGTCGCTGGCGACGCCGCTGACGACGGCGGCTGAGCCGTTCGGGTACATGGCCGTGATTCGTCGCTCCCCCGCGCCCTACACCGCAAACCAGGTGCGTCTGTTCGAGACCTTTGCGTCCCAGGCCGTGATCGCGATCGAGAACGCGCGCTTGTTCGACGACCTGCAGCACAGCAACGCAGAGCTCGCCGCGTCGGTCGAGCGCGAGGCGGCGCTCGCGCGCATCTCGCAGCGCATCAACGAGCTACCGCTCGACGTCGACGGCACGCTGCTCGCCATCGCGGACGCAGCGCGCGCGCTGACCGGAGGCAGCGGCGCTCGCGTGTTTCTGCTGGAGGGCGACCAGCTCGTTCCGGGTCCGGGCGCGCTCGGCGACATCTCTTCCGACTACGCCACATCGATCACGGCCGTCGAGCTGTCGAGCCCGATTCCGATCGCTGCCGCCGTTCGCGAACGCCGCACCATTGCGGTCGACGACTTCGCCGAGCTCGTTCCCGACCAGGCATTGCGAGATCAGATCGTGGCCAGGGGCATCCGCTCCAACATGGTTGCGCCGCTCGGTCGGAAGGACTCGACCCTCGGGTCGCTCTCCGTCGTGCGCTCGCAAGTGCGGCCGTTCAACGCGACGGAGATGGCGACGCTCGAGGCGTTTGCCGCGCAGGCCGCCACCGCGATCGAGACGGCCCGGGCGCAGCGTGCCCTCGCGGAGCGCAATACCGCTCTGGCTCAAGGCCTCGAGCGCGAGACCGCCACCGCCGACATCCTGCGCGTCATCAGCGAGTCCCCGGGCGAGCTCGAGCGCGTGCTGTCGGCGATCGGGCAGTCGGCGGAGCGCTTGTGCGAGGCCGACGACGTCCTGATCGCCTTCCGCGGCCGCGGCGGCGAAGTGAGCGCCTGGGATCCCATTCGCGGCTATCGAACGCTTCCTGCGCGCACGTTGTCGGCCGAGGCGGAGTTGATGTTGATGGCGGGTGTGCGGAGGTTCGCAGGGCCGATCGAAACCTGGGAGGAGGCGCATCCGGTTTCGGCCAGGGTGGCCCGCGCGGACGGACTGACGGAGGTCGCGGAGCTCTCCGTTCCGATGCAGAGCGCTTCGGGGCCGATCGGGTTGGTGCTCGTCCGGCGTCATACCGCGCGCGCCTTCGCACCCGAGCATGAGACGCTGCTTCGCCGCTTCGCTGATCAGGCCCTGATCGCGATCGAGAATGCGCGCGTGTTCAACGAGCTCGAGGATCGCAACCGTGAAGTGACCGAGGCGCTCCAGCAGCAGACCGTGATGGCGGAGGTGCTCGAGATCATCGCAGCGTCGCCGTCCGACCTGGACGCCGTGCTGCCGCAGCTCGCTGGAGCGGCTGCCCGTCTGTGCCAGGCCGACTCGAGCGTCATCGCGCATCGCGCTCTCGATGTCGTTCGCATCTGGAAGACGGGGGTCGGGAACATCTCGCTTCCCGCAGCGAGCCTGAGCGAGGACGTGCCCGGCGGTGTCGCGATGGCGACGAACCGGCCGGTGCGGCTCGCGGGCCCGATCGACGCGTGGGCGACGCAGTACCCGCGATCCGCTTCCATGGCGCGAGCCGCCGGGCGCTCGGCGCTCTCCGCGCTCGCCGTGCCGCTGCAGTCGGAGGCGGGTGCGGTCGGAACGATCGTGGTGGAACGCCACGACGCGATTCCATTCACCGATCGGCACGTCGCGATTCTCGAGACGTTCGCCAACCAGGCGCTGATCGCGATCGAGAACGCGCGCTTGTTCAACGAGCTCGAGGCGCGCAACCAGGAAGTCAGCGACGCGCTCGAGCAGCAGAACGCGATGTCGGCGGTGCTGAACGTGATCGCGAGCTCGGCCACCGACGCGCAGCCCGTGCTCGAAGCGATTCTCGAGACCGGCTCGCGATTGTGTGCGGCGGATGGCGCCGCCGCGTTCATCGTCGACGGCGATCGCCTATGCTCCGCTGCGGCCCACGGATTGCTGACGCCGCTGTATGGTGACGCGCGTGCCGGGTGGCCGATCGACGGCCACAGCGCAACCGGTCAGGCCGTCGCTGAGCGCCGGACAATCTTCGTCGACCTTCGGCGCGACGCCGCGCAGTACTCGAACTCGGCGTACATGACCGAGGAGTTCGGGGTTCGGACCGTGATCGCGGCGCCGCTCCTGCGCGGCGACCGGGCGTTGGGTGCGCTGGCGTTCGCACGTATGACCGACGAGGCGTTCACGCCGAAGCAGGTCGCGCTGATCGAGACCTTCGCCGACCAGGCCGCCATTGCGCTGGACAACGCACGCCTGTTCAACGAGCTGCAGGCGCGCAATCGGGAGATCACCGAGGCGCTGCGGCGCGAGGAGGCGTCGAGCGAGATCCTGCGCCAGATCAGCCGCGCGCCGGAGGAGCTCGACGCCACGCTGCAAGCGATTGCGGAGGCGGCGCAAAGGCTGACGGGCACCAGCGCCGCGCTGTCACTCATCGAGGGGGAGTTCCGGGTCATTCGTGGGCACAGCCTGAATGACGATTCCGGCGTGAGCCTCGTGCGCGGCACACGCGTCCCGTTGAGCGAGCGCTTCCGCCGGGCCGCGCGGAGTCGCCGGCCAATCCTGTGGAATCGATCCGATGCGCGGGGAGCCGACGCGGAGCAGGAGATCTGGTTCGAGAGCGGCATCGGCGCGGTGGCGGGCGTCCCGATCCTGCGCGGCGACGAGGTGCTCGGGTTCCTCAGCCTCGCGGACTCGTCGAGCGATCCGATCGCGCCGGCCGCGGTCGCGCTGCTCCAGTCCTTCGCAGACCAGGCTGCGATCGCGATCGACAATGCCCGCCTGCTGCGCGAGCTGCGCGACAGCAACCGCGACGTGAACGAGGCGCTCGACGTGCAGAGAGCGATGGCCGACCTGCTGAGCATCATCGCAGGGTCCGCCACCGACGCGCGTCCGGTGCTCGAGGCGATTCTCGAGACCGGCGCTCGGCTGTGCGGCGCCGAGGGCGGCGCGGCGATTCTGATCCGGGAGGACGAGCTCGTCTGGAGCGCGGCATACGGTGGAGCGGCGGCGCAAGTGCAGATCGAGGGCGCCCCACAGCTCACGCTGAGCGGAGACTCGATTTCCGGGCGCGCGATCCTGGAGCGGCGAACGGTCTACTCGGCCGACGTGACGCTCGAAGCGGACGAGTATCCGGAGACGGCTGCGCGGGCTGCGATCACCGGCGCGCGCGCGTTCCTCTCTTCACCCCTGCTGAGGGGAGAGCAGGTGGTCGGTGTGCTGGCGTTCACGCGCATGGCTCCCGAGCCCTACACTCCGCAGCAGATCGGCCTGATCGAGACCTTCGCCGATCAGGCCGTGATCGCGATCGAGAACGCGCGCCTCTTCAACGAGCTGCAGGGAAAGACCCAGGAGCTCGAGATCGCCTCGCGCCACAAGTCCGAGTTCCTCGCCAACATGTCGCACGAGCT
>CAZMKX010000196.1:4772-6853 GCA_964566375.1 uncultured Myxococcales bacterium | reverse complement strand
CGATTGCGCGGGCGATCGCGACGCGCTGTTGCTCGCCGCCGGACAGCTGCCGCGGCAGGTGCGACGCGCGCTCGGCCAGGCCGACCACGCGCAGCGCCGTCTCGGCTCGCTGGCGGCGCTCCGCGCGCGAGAGCTTCGTGAGCAGGAGCGGGAGCTCGACGTTCTCGACCGCGGAGAGCACCGGGATCAGGTTGAAGAACTGGAACACGAAGCCGACGGTCTGGGCGCGGAACTCGGCGAGCTGGTCTTCCGACAGCTCGTTCAAGCGCTTGCCGCCTACGATCACATCGCCCGAGTTCGGTCGGTCGAGGCCCGCCAGGACGTTCAGGAGCGTCGACTTGCCGGAGCCCGAGGGGCCCATCAGCGCGACGAAGCGGCCCTTCGGCACGTGCAGGCTCACACGCTCCAGTGCGTGGATCTCGTCGGCGCCGCGCTGGTACACACGAGAGACGTTGACGATGTCGATCACGTGCCGACTCCTCGCGTGGGGCGGAAGTCCGGATCATATCGAATCGCCCAAAGCGGCGCGCTGCCGCGGACTTGCCGCGCCGGTCAGAGTCCGTGGCGGAGGTCGGCGAGCAGGCCCACCAGGCCGTCCAGCACGCGCCGTACGTCGCGCGCCGGGGGGCGGCCGCGCGCGGCGGCGCGCACCGGATCGAGGTCCTGGTGGTTCACGAACTCGGCGATCACGCGGTGCAGGCGGCCTCGGCCGAGCCGCCGCCGGTGGCGCAGAAGGCGCTCGGTCGCGTAGTCCACGCCGTCCCCCGTGATTCGCTCGCGGCGGTTGATCACGGCACTGCGCTCGGCCACCTCGCGGAGCAGCGTCCCGAGCGGGCGACGCTCGTGGCGCGCGGCCGCGCGCAGGAGCGCCAGGTAGTCGCGCTGCAGCGCACGCGCCTGTCGCGCGCGTCCCGGAGTGCACGCCCGGTCGGCGCGATTCGCGTAGCTCGAGCTGGCCAGCGCGAGCAGCGCGCGTGCGGGAAGCGGATGCGGGTCGCGGGCGAGCGAAGCGGTCAGCTCGCGCAGCAGGTCGCGCGTGCTCCAGATCGCGTTCCAGGTCAGCCCGTCGGCGGCCTTGCACGGACCCCGCGCCGAGCGCGCACGCTCGAAGTAGTCGTGCGAACGGCGCAGGCGCGCGAGCGCGCCCGCGTGCGTGCGCGAGAGCCAGGCGCCGGTCGACTCGCGGAAGCCGAGCTTGCGCAGGAAGCGCCGCTTCTTGGTCGCTTCGAACTCGGCGTCGAAGATGCGCAGCACGGGGTCGCGGCGATAGCTCGCGAGCGGCCGCTTGCGGCCCGTGACGAGGAAGTCGCGGATCTGCGCGAAGCACTGCACCAGGAAGCGCGCCTTCGTGCGCTGCTCGGGAATCGTCGTCGACCAGCGGTCGTCGTCGTCGAAGCGGTACTCGCGGTGGTAGAGCCCGAACTGCCGCACCGAGCCGTAGTCGATGATCCCGCCGTTCGCGAGCACGTTGTCGCCGTCCCAGTCGAGCCAGCAGAACACGTACTCGCTCTCGAACGTCGCAGTCGCGCGGGCGAAGACGCGCGCCGTCTCCTCGGCCAGGTGGCGGTAGCGCGAAGCGCCTTCGGGGAGCCGGGGCCAGTCGCGGTTCGCGATCTGGCGCTCGCAGAACAGGTCGACCGCGCCGCGCAGGCGCGCGAGGTCGTTCTGGCGCAGCGGCGCGAAGAAGTGCGACGGCCGGATCAGATTGCGGTCGGCGCGCACGTTGATCGCCTGGCCGTTGGGCAACGCGATGACGGCGAGCACGCGCTCGGTCGCGATGCCGTTGCGGTGGAAGGTCTCGGAGAGCAGGGCGGCCGCCAGTCCTTCCGAGAGCGCCGCGGTTCCGCAGCCGTAGGACGCGGTCCGCGAGCCCGTGCGGAAGAAGCGCTTCTCGAGCGCGGTCGCGGGACACAATCTCGTGACGCCTGTCCCGCAGCTCGACACGTCCCAGGTGACACCGTCGTGCGTGACCGTGCCGTTCCAGATGCTGCGGCCGTCGCCGGACGTCTTGCCGCTGCGCCCGGGATGCTGGAGCTGCAGGTAGCGCGTGGCCATGTAGGTGCCCGGCAGGCGCTCGCGCG
>CAZMKX010000196.1:0-4672 GCA_964566375.1 uncultured Myxococcales bacterium | reverse complement strand
TCGAAGTTGAACCAGGCGACCTCGCCGTGCTTGCGGCGGCGGGCGGCGTAGTCGACGTAGCCGCCGGGCACACGGCGCTTCCACGGGTGTGACCCGTCGATGCGCCCGAAGCGCGGATAGCGGCGTGCGCGAGCGGCTCCTGGACCGGCCAACGACTGCTTCCTCGGCGTCGCATCGGAGGAGGCCGGCAGCGCCTTTAGGGTAAGATGCGCGCAGGAGGCGCCCGAGATGGTCAAGATCATTGGCAACGTGAAGCCCGAGGACGACTACACGCACCCGCTCGGGCCCGAGCCGAACTTCAACGAGTCGGTCTACTTCAACTTCTTCGACCGGGCCCAGAACCGCGGCGGCTTCCTGCGCATCGGCAACCGCGCGAACGAGGGCCAGGCGGAGATGACGGTGATCGTCTACAACGCCGACGGCTCGGCGCTGTTCAACTACAAGCGGCCGGCGATCACCTCGAACGACGGCTGGAACGCCGGCGGCCTCGAGGTCACGGTGATCGTGCCGGGAGAGAAGCTCCGCACCCGCTACGAGGGCTCGGTCGTCTACCTGGCCGATCCGCGCGCCATGAAGGACCCCGGCAAGGCGTTCAAGGAGAACCCGCACAAGCGGATCGTGATCGACTTGGTGCACGAGGGCGTCGGCCCGATCTACGGCCACGTCGGCAAGCCGGACGACGGGAACGACTTCGCGCGCGCCCACTACGAGCAGCACATGAAAGTGTCGGGCACGATCGAGGTCGAGGGCGAGCCGCCCATCGAGATCCGCGGCCACGGCCTGCGCGACCACTCCTGGGGACCGCGCTACTGGCAGTCGACCCCGTCCTACCGCTGGATCACGGGGAACTTCGGCGACGATCTCGGAATGGTGATCTCGATCGTCGGCGACCGCGTCGGCGGCGTCTTCCACAAGGGCCAGGAGCTGCACCGCATCACGGCCGTGGATCTCGAGACGGACTACGAAACCGGCTCGAACTACCACTCGGTGCTGCGCGCGAACGTCGCGCTCGCCGACGGCACGAAGCACCGCGTCGAGGGGCGGGTGCGCGGCTTCATACCGCTGCGCAACCGGCGGGCCGGGCAGAATACGCACATCGGCGAGGGCATGACCGAGTACACGCTCGACGGTGAGCGGGTCGGCTACGGCCTCTCGGAGTACCTGGACCAGGGGAAGTAGCTCGCGCGCGTTCGGCATCGACTTCGGAACCACGAATTCGGCCCTGGCGCTCGCGGACGGGCAGGGGGCGCCGCGCCTGGCCCGTTTCGCGCGAGGCGGGGGACAGACCACGTCCACCTTCCGCTCGGTCGTCTACTTCGAGCGCGCACCCGGGGGCCGCGGCGCGCCGGTCGCGCTGGCGGGTCCGCGCGCGATCGCGCGCTATCTCGCGGTCGACGACCCCGGCCGTCTCGTACAGTCGCTGAAGTCGTTCCTGGCGGCGCGTGACTTCACGGGGACGCGGATCTTCGAGCGCGAGTACCGGCTCGAGGCGCTGATCGCCGTGCTGTTGCGCGCGCTGCTCGACGAGGCCGAGAAGGAGCTCGGCCCGGTGCGCGGGCCGGTCGTCGTCGGCCGGCCGGTGCGCTTCGTCTCGGCGCGGAGTCCGGAGGACGAGGAGCTCGCGCTCGCGCGGCTGCGCGCCGCGTTCGCGACCGCCGGCGTCGACGAGGTCGTCTTCGAGTTCGAGCCGATCGCCGCCGCGTACCACTACGAGCGCACGCTCGATCACGACGAGCGGATCCTGATCGGCGACTTCGGCGGCGGCACGAGCGACTTCTCGCTGCTTCGCGTCGGCCCCGGCGCCCGGCGCGAGCGCGCGGAGGGCGGCGCGCGTGTCGTTCTCGGCAACGCGGGCGTTCCCATCGCCGGCGACGTCTTCGACGGACGGATCGTGCGCTCGGTGATCGCGCCGGAGCTCGGCCTGGGCAGCGAGTTCCGCTCGATCTTCGGCACGGTGCTGCCGGTCCCGCGCTGGATCTACGGTCACCTCGAGCGCTGGCACCACCTGTCGTTCCTGCGCTCCCCCCGCACGCTCGCGCTGCTCTACGACCTGCAACGCGACGCGCTCGAGCCGGAGCGGCTCGACGCGCTGATCCAGGTCGTGCGCGGCGATCTGGGCTTTCCTCTACACCGGTCGGTGGAGCGCGCCAAGCTCGCGCTCACGCGCGAGCCGTCGGCGTCGCTTCGCTTCAGCCACGACCGTGTGAGGATCGAGGCTCCGGTCGCGCGCGCCGACTTCGAGCGCTGGATTGCGCCCGAGCTCGACGCGATCGCGAGCTGCGTGGACGGGCTGCTCGAGTCGAACGGCCTCGCGCCCGGCGACGTGGAGCGCGTATTCCTGACGGGCGGATCGTCGCTCGTGCCCGCGGTGCGCGCGCTCTTCGCCGCGCGCTTCGGCGACGAGCGCGTGCGCGGCGGCGACGAGCTCGTCTCGGTCGCGAGCGGTCTGGCGCTGCGCGCGCAGGAGCTCGCGGCCTAGAAGCGGTCTCGGAATCCCCGACCCGAGCCCGGTGCGCGAACTCGGCCCGAGATCGAGGCGCGAGCGCGCAGGCGCATCTCGTCGATTCGGCGAGCGCTCGCAACGAAGAGATCGGGCCGAGGGCGCGTGCCCGGCGACGGGAGCGGGGTTCTGAGACCGCTTCTAAGGGGAGCTCGCGGGCTCGAGGCGGATCGGCACCGACTTCGAGCCGTCGCGGATCAGGCTCACCACCCGATCGGCCCAGGTGTATTTCTCGCGCATGAGCGCGTGGATCCGGTCCCGGAGCGCGGGATCGTCGCGAACGGGCACGGCCCGGAAGCGGAACGACTCGCCGCCGCGCTCGACGATCACGTCCGGATCCGCTTCGATCCGCACGAGCCAGCCGTTCTCCGCTCGGCCGGCGCGGAGCCAGGCGAATCCGGCGTCGTCCACGATCCAGGTGCGCGTCGTCGCGTCGCCGCCCGGGCCGTGCGTGTGCAGGCTCACCACCTCGCCGCCGAGCTCCGACGCGGCGAAGATCCCGCCCACGGCGATCACCGCCAGAACGAGCAAGAAAGCCAGGATCCTGCGGATTCCGCGCATCTATCCTCCCCGGCGTCCGACCGCCGCGAGGCGAGTCTAGGGGAGCGCGCGAGGCGAGGCGACACATTTCGGCGTTGATTTTACGATCGGTCAGGTTCAGGATGCCGCCATGCACCCGCGTACCTTCATCCGGTCACTCGCCTGGGTGCTGGCGCTCCTGCCCCCGCTGGGTGCCGCGGCCGCTCCCGTGACCTACCAGTTCGGGGCCGGCGCCGCGACGCTCACGGTCTCGGCCGGCGCGGACACGATCGGCACCGCGTCGCTGGCGATGGACGGCCTGTACGTGACGTTCGACGATGCGCTGCCGTCGCTCGTCGACTTCCGCTTCACGACCGGCGCCTCCGGTGCGATCACGCTGACGAGCCCGTACGGCGGCTACGACGAGATCGAGGTGGTCTCGAGCTCGCTGAGCCCCGCGACCGGCTACGCGAACCTGGCCGCGAGCGACCTCGGCGGCGGCAGCTTCTTCGTCGCGGTCGGCCCCGTCGAGTCAGCGGGTGTCTTCAACGCGCGCGACTCGTCCGGCGTCCGCCCGGACATCGTCGCGCAGGCGTGGAGCTTCACGAACACCTCGCCGCTGGTCGCGAATCTGTCGCTCGCGAACGGCACGCTCGAGCTCACCGGCATCACGCTCGCGATCCTTCCCCCGGGCGTCGGCGACCTCGATCCGCTGGTGATCAAGGCCGACGTGAGCTGGTCGAGCGCGCAGCCGATCCCGGAGCCGGGCTCGGTGGTGATGGCGCTCGCCGGCGCGGCCGTCGTCGCCTTCGCGGTTCGCCGTACCCGCCGCTAATCTCGGGAGATGTCCGCGGAATCCGCGCGCCGGGCGAGCGCGTGAGCTCGCTCCAAGCAGAGCGTCTCGAAGCGGTCCTGCTTCGCTACTCCGGCGCAGGGCCTCGCTACACCAGCTACCCCACGGCGCCGGTCTGGTCGGAGGCCTACGGCCGCGCGGACTTCGCGCGCGACCTCGCCGAGGTCCCCGCGGGCGCCGAGATCTCGATCTACGTGCACGTGCCGTTCTGCCGGAGCCTGTGTCACTTCTGCGCGTGCAACCGGGTGATCACCCGCAAGGCCGAGCCGCCGGCGCGCTATCTGGAGGCGATCGAACGCGAGATCGAGCGGGTGCGCGAGGCGCTCGGCGGCGGACGAACGGTCGTGCAGCACCACTGGGGCGGCGGCACGCCCACGCACCTCGACCCGCCGCAGATCCGGCGCCTGTTCCGCGCGGTGAACGGCGCGTTTCCCGCGGCGCCCGACGCCGAGGTGTCGCTCGAGGTCGACCCGCGGGTCACGGGCGACGCGCACCTCGAGGCGCTGCGCGAGTGCGGCTTCAACCGCATCTCCCTGGGCGTGCAGGACTTCGCGCCGCGCGTGCAGGCGGCGATCCACCGCGAGCAGAGCCCCGCGCTCACCGGCCGGCTCGTCGAGCACGCGCGCGCGAGCGGGTTCCTGAGCGTGAACCTCGACCTGATCTACGGGCTCCCGTTCCAGACGCTCGAGACGATCGAGCGCACGCTCGAAGAGGTGCTCGCGATCGCGCCCGACCGCATCGCGCTCTACGCCTACGCGCACGTGACGTGGGTCGCGAAGCAGCAGCGCGGCTTCGAGCGA
>CAZMKX010000195.1:0-6858 GCA_964566375.1 uncultured Myxococcales bacterium | reverse complement strand
TTCGGGCGCGGGGGTCGGCTTGCCGGGACGAGTCATCAGGGTGCGGCGCAACGAGCGCCTGGGCTGGGCGGAGCGCTTGTACCTGCCGACGATCTTCGTCGGCCTCGCCGTCACGGCGCGCGTCTTCTTCCGGAACCTCTGGGGCTACCTGCGCGGCGTGCCGTCGACCTTCGTCGTGCAGTACCCCGAGAAGCGGCTCGACTACGCCGACGCCTTCCGCGGCCACCCGGTGCTGGTGCAGCTCGACAGCGGTAAACCGAAGTGTGTCGCCTGCGGACTGTGCGAGTTCGCGTGCCCGACCGACTGCATCACCATCCTGCCCGCCGAGACCTCGGAGCGCATCGAGCGCATTCCGGCCGTCTTCGACATCGACATGTCGCGCTGCATGTTCTGCGGCCTCTGCGAGGAGGCGTGCCCCGAGGAGGCGATCGTGATGAGCCGCGACGTGGAGCTCGCGTCGACCGAACGCGAGCCGCTGCTCTACCACATGAAGGACCTGTTGCGGACGGAGGAGCAGGTGCAGCGCCGGCTCGATCTGATCCGGCGGGACTACGCGCGCCCGTGATCACGTCGCCCGAAGAGCTCCTCGCGCAGGTGAAGGCGTTGCTCGGCGCCGACGTTCTCGACACGCACGCGCATCGCGGCGACGCGACGGTGCTGGTCCCGGTGGAGCGCGCGCGTGAATGCCTGCGCCGGCTCCGCGACGATCCGTCCTTCGCCTTCAATTTCCTGATCGACGTCACCGCCGTCGACTATCTCGGCCGCGCGCCGCGCTTCGAGCTCGTCTACCACCTCGCGTCGATCGACGTGGCGGCGCTCGGCGAGCGGATGTCGGCGGTGTACCGCCGCCTGCGCGTGAAGACGGGCGTGCCCGAATCGCCCTGCGAAGCCGACTCCGTCTGCGAGCTGTGGGCCGCGGCGAACTGGATGGAGCGCGAGGTCTTCGATCTGTACGGAATCACGTTCCGCGGACACCCCGATCCGCGTCGGATCCTGCTCTACGACGAGTTCAAGGGACATCCCCTGCGCAAGGACTACCCGAAGGAGCGGCGGCAGCCGCTCGTCGGGCCCCGCAACTAGGAGATCGCGCTTGGCCGCGCCCGCCCCGAATCCCGCCCGCCGCCCGAAGGGCGATCTCCATACCGAGACGCAGCTCGTCTCGATGGGGCCGTCGCATCCGGCGACCCACGGCACCGTGAAGATCATGCTCGAGATCGACGGCGAGCAGATCGTCGAGATGGACGTCCAGGTCGGCTACCTGCACCGCGGCTTCGAGAAGGAGTGCGAGAGCGGCACCTGGTACCAGGCGATCCCCTACACCGATCGGTTGAACTACAACTCGGCGATCCTCGCGAACCTCGCGTTCTGCATGTCGGTCGAGAAGCTGCTCGACTGCGAGATTCCGCGCCGCGGCCAGTGGGCGCGAACGCTTGCAGGCGAGCTCTCGCGCATGGGCGATCACCTGACCCGGCTCGGCGCGGCGTGCCTCGAGCTCGGCGCGATGACGCCGTTCCTGTACGGCATCGAGGCGCGCGAGCTCGTCTGGGATCTCCAGGAGATGCTCTGCGGCGCACGCGTGACCTCGAACTACATCCGCATCGGCGGCTTGCAGCGCGACGTGACGCCCGGCTTCCTGGAGCGGCTCGCGGTCTCCCTCGCTCGCATCGAGGAGCTGCTCGTCGATTTCGACAGGGTCGTGACTTCGAACCGGATCTTCGTAGACCGCTTCCGCAACACCGGCTTGCTCCCGCTCGAGAAGCTGATCTCGTACGGCGTGACCGGACCGCTGCTGCGCGCCGCGGGCGTCCCGCTCGACCTGCGCAAGGCCGAACCCTACCTCGTGTACGACGAGGTGGACTTCGACGTTCCGATCGGGACGACCGGCGACAACTTCGATCGCTTCCTCGTCTGCCAGGAGGAGATCGACCAGAGCATCCGGATCATCCGCCAGTGCATCCCCGTGCTCGAGAAGACGGTCGGCGAGCCCGTGAACGTCGCGGATCCGCGCGTTCGCTGGCCCGCGAAGGACCGCGTCTTCGGCCGGATGGAAGAGCTGATCCAGCAGTTCAAGGGCGTGACCGAGGGCATTCGCGTTCCCGCGGGAGAGGCCTACGCGGCCGTCGAGTCGCCGAACGGCGAGCTCGGCTTCTATTGCGTGTCAGACGGGACGGGCAAGCCCTACAAGGTCCGGTGTCGGCCGCCGAGCTTCGCCAACGTGGCGCCGATGCGAGACATGCTCGTGGGCGGAATGCTCGCGGACATCGTCCCGACCTTCGACATGATCAACATGATCGGAGGGGAGTGTGACCGCTAGCGAGCTCACCCACGCGGAGGCACGCGAGCGCTTCGGCCTGGCCGACGAGGTCGTGGGGAGCGTGAACGATCCGCGCACGCGCGAGGAGAACGGCGTGCGCTGGAACGAGAAGTGGATCTACCTGCTCGAGGACGGCGAGAAGCGCGTGGTCTACTGGCACCGCTACGACTGCCGCGGTGTCTTCCTCGTGTCGTCCGACGGGAGCGCGAAACGGGAGTCGCTCTGAGCGCGCCGCCGCTCACGCCGATCGGCCTCGTCCTGCGTCGCGACGGCAGCTTCTGGCACGAAGGCGTGCGCGTCACGCACCCGCGGCTGCACGCGGCGCTGCTCGCGGGCGTCCGCTTCGCGGAGAACGAGCGGACCTTCGTCGTGCAGCTGAAGCAGTTCCGGGGCTGGCTCGAGGTCGAGGACACCGCGTTCTTCGTCACGGAGTACGACGCGGCGACCGGCGAGATCGCGCTTTCGGACCGGACGCGCGAGCCGCTCGACGCGGCATCGCTGCGCAGCGACGCCGACGATCCCGACGTCCTGCGCTGTCGGGTGAAGCGGCGCTTCGACGCGCGCTTCACCCGCGCGGGACAGGCGCACCTGCTCGACGCACTCGAGCTCGACGGCGGAGCCGTCTTCGTGCGCGCGGGTGCCGCGCGTCTCGCCGCGCCGGGGCTCGCCGCACCGTCTTGAAGCGGCATCGGCAAGCGCCTTTAAGCTACGCTTCTCGTCCTTCGGCGCCGTGGCCAAGTGGTAAGGCAGAGGCCTGCAAAGCCTTTATCCCCGGTTCGAATCCGGGCGGCGCCTCAGTTCCGACGGGGCCCGGCGCGCGGGCGGCCGCGCGCCACCCGGTCTTCGCTCGGCTTCGCCTCGCTGCGCGCGCGTAGCGCGCTTGCATCGGAAGTCGCGCTAGGCTGTCTGCGCCCGGATGGTGAAACTGGCAGACACGAGGGACTCGAGGATGGGTCTCCCGCGCGGCGACGCGCGGGTAAGAAACTGGGTGAATTCAGGGAAACCTAAACGCGCGCAAGCGCGCACGGCAATCCTGAGCCAAGCCGCGGAGGGCCGAGGTTCCGCGGAAGGTGCAGAGACTAGCGGGGTGAGCCCCAACGATAACCCCCGCCGACGAGCGCCCGGCACCCCGTTCAGCGTCGCGACCTGCGCGCTGCGCTCGGTGAAGAGATAGTCCGCCCCGGAAGGAAACTTCCGGACACGCGTAAAATCCTTTGAGGCGCGAGCCTCGTGCGGGTTCGAGCCCCGCTCCGGGCACCCCCGGCAGACGCCCACTCCGACGCACGCTGAGCGATGGGAGGCGCGAGCCGGAGGCGAGCGAGGCCTACCGGAATCGCATCGAGGCGCGGACGGTCGCTTCGGGCGTCGCTTCGAGCAGCGAACGCAGCGTCTCGCGATCGAGGATCGTCGTGCGGTTGTAACGCCAGTCGGGGCGCTCGAGCTCGAGTCGGAACAGCTCGGGCCCGTTCATGATCTGTCGAACGTAAGCCCGTCCGCCCTCGTCGAGGTCTCGTTGGATCGAGCGGATGATCGCGCGCACGCGCTGCGCGCGAAGCGCTTCAGGATCGACTCCGAAGGTCCGCATGCCGCGGATCCAGCGAAAGTTCCCGGGTGGCTTCGACGCTCGCATCACGGCTCATGCTATCGGCGGCCCTCGGGAGAGGCAACCGCAGTCCTGGGGTCATCGCTCGCCGACGACTCGAGACGCCCGAGCGCCCGGTCGTAGCGTTCGAGCGCGCGCGGCGCGCCGCCGAGCAGCTCGATGCCGACGCGCGCGAACGCGCGTGCGCCATGCTGCCCGGGCTCGAACTCGACGCGCGTCCAGCGCGTGCGCCCGATCACGTCGACGGGCCGCTCGCCCGGCAGGCGAACCTGGAGCAGTACGCGCGTGCCGATCGCGGGCGGACGATCGCAGCGCACGCACATCCCGCGGCGCGACAGGTTCTCGGTGCGCTCGTCGGGACTGGTCGCGAAGTAGAGCTCGCCGGTCGCGGGGTCGCGCGACGCGTCGATCGCCGTGAGCTCCACCTGCAGGGTCGCGTCCGTTCGCGTGTCTCCGCGTCGCTGCAGAAGGCCCGCGTTCCAGGTGGCGTCAGTCGCGCCCGCGAGCGGAATCCTGCGCCAGCCCGGCGCCGTCGCAGCCGGCTCGGGCGGCGTCGCGCCGATGCCCGCGTCCATCCGGATCCCGTCGATCTGCTTCATCGCTCCCTCCGCGAACCCGTCTCGCTCTTCGGAGGCCCCGATCGGCCCCTTTAGGCAAAACGGCGCCGAGTCGGGGGAGACCGCCGGGCCCGAGTGACGCCGTTCGGTGTCGGGTGGGACGGCCGGCTCAGCCCTCGAATCCCCAGCTCCGCGCGAACGCACGGCCCTTGTCGCGCGTCTCGCGAAGTTCCTCGCAGGCATCGGAGTCCGCGACGATCCCGCCGCCGAGGTGCAGCTGCAGAACGCCGTCGCTCGCGACCGCCGTCCGGATCGCGAGCGACAGGTCGATGCCACCTCGCGAGTCGAAGATCCCGATCGCGCCGGTGTACACGCCGCGGGGAACGGGCTCGAGCTCCTCGATGATCTCCATCGCGCGGAGCTTCGGAGCACCGGTGATCGATCCGCCCGGGAAGGTCGCCCCGAGCAGCGCGCACCAGTCTTCGGGATCGCGCAGCCGGCCCTCGACGGTAGACACTAGATGGTGTACATCGCTGAAGCTCCGCGTCTCGCACAGGCGGGTCACGCGGACGCTGCCGGTCTCGCAGATCCGGCCCAGATCGTTCCGCTCCAGGTCTACGATCATCACGTGCTCCGCGCGGTCCTTCGCGGACGCCCCGAGCGCCTTCCTCAGGGCTTCGTCCTCGGCGGGCGCTCGTCCCCGCGGTCGTGTGCCCTTGATCGGGCTCGTCTCGACCCGCGCTCCGGAGACCCTGAGAAACGATTCGGGCGACGCGGAGAGGACGACGCGTCCCGGCTGCTCCAGATGGGCGGAGAAGGGCGCGCCGGCGCGAAGAGCGAGCGTCGCGAAGAGCCGGCGCAGGTCGGGCTGTCTCGGTGCGGGCGCATCGAGCCGGCGCGAGAGATTGACCTGGTAGACGTCCCCCGCCTGGATGTACGCCTTCACGGTCTCGACTGCGCGCGCATAGGCGGCATCGGAGGTTCGGCTTGCGGGCTTCGCGAGCGGAGGGCCCGCGACTTCGCGGGTCCGGCCCGCGCCGGACACCACCCCGGCCAGCCGGTCTACGGCCCGCCGCGAGACGCCGACCACCGCGCCCGTGCGCGTGGCCGGATCGTAGTGGTAGAGGGCCTCGAAGCCCGCCAGCCGGATCGGTGTCGATCCGGTCCCGCCGACCCCGCGCCTGCGCGAGCTGCCCTCGAGCTCCGCGGCCAGCTCGTAGTCGATGGTGCCGATCAGGGTCGCGGCGAAGCGGCTCTCCGAGCGCGTTCCGCCCAGCCAACGCTGTGCTTCGCGGAGCGCAGCAAGGCCGCCCTCGAACGCGACCGTGGGCTCGAAGCCGAGGACGCTCGCGCCCCCGCCGGAGCCGCCGGGTTCGACGCCCCAGCCCATCGGCCCGAGCGCATCGAGGAGGTGGGGCGAGCCGTCGGCCGGAAGGCCGGCGAGGAGCTGAGACGGGGGAAGCGCATCGGGGATCTCGCGGCGGTGAGCCTGTGCCGTCACGGCCCCTCCTCCGTCGGACGCGTGCCGCGCATCCGGCGGAGCTAGAGTGCGGGCGATGAGTCGCCCGAACGCGAAGCTAGCCGTGATCGAGGGCGCCCGACCAGTGATCGAGGCGGTCCGCGCGGGCCGCCGCGCCGTTCACGAGGTCTGGCTGCCGGACGGCGACGGCAGCCCGGCGCGGCGCGAACTCGAGGCGCTTCTGCGGGAAGCGGGAATTCGCGTGCGCTCGGCTCGGCCCGGGGAGGGTGTTCGAGCCCACGCCGATCCGTTCCCGGAAGAGGACTGCGAGGCACTGCTCGCGAGCGCTCCCCCGCGCTTCCTCGTCGCGCTCGATCGCGTCACCGACGTGGGCAATCTCGGCAGCATCGCGCGCAGCGCAGAGGCTTCGGGCGCGGCGGGGTTGATTCTCGAGCACCGGAACGCGCCGCCGATCGGTGCCGGAGCGCTGCGTGCCAGCGCGGGGGCGCTCGAGCACCTTCGGGTCGGGCGCACACCAAACCTGGCCAAGGCACTCGACCTGGCTCTGGACGAGGGGATCACGGTGCTGGTCGCGGAGGCAGGCGCGCCCCGGCTGGACCGGATCTCGCCGGATCTCTTGCGGGGCGATCTGGTCTGGGTGCTCGGCAGCGAAGACCGCGGCACCCGCCCGGGGGTCCGGCGCCGCGCGAGCCTCTCGGTCGGCATTCCCCTGGCGGGCCGGACCTCGTCCCTGGGCGTCGCGGCGGCGGCCGCCTATCTATTGCTCCGCACGGCGGAGGTCCGGCGAGGGGGAGAAGATCCGGCGAAACCGCGTGCCGACTCGCGGGCGCACCAAGCCGCGAAGATGAGCGGTGGCACGGACGAAATCTCGTGATACAGTCGCCGCTTGCGCTGGCGTAGCTCA
>CAZMKX010000194.1:2847-6858 GCA_964566375.1 uncultured Myxococcales bacterium | reverse complement strand
CGATCTGCAACGCGCACGGCGAGAACGAGAGCCTGAACGTCGACGACTTCCGCAAGGCCGCGCGGGCGGCGCTTCATCTCTACTTCGAGCTCTCACGGCGCTAGCGTGTTCGCCTTCTGGCACTGCGAGAAGCGCAGACCCCCGTCCAGGTAGATGCGCTCGATCAGCGGCGCAGCCCGCTCGGGGGCTGCCACGAAGCGGATGCGGAGCTTGTCGGTCTCGACCAGGCAGTCCTCGACGTGCTCGTGCGAGATGATCCGCTCGAACGCCGACGAGAGGCGGCTGCGGTCCGTGAACTCCAGGGTATGTACGTGCACGCGCGCTCTCCCGCCGCTCCGTATCGCAAAGAGCGTGCCGATCGCGGCGCTGGCGTTGCGAGCGGCAGACCTGCACGTCTGCCCGGAGTTCGGGCGGCCGCTGACTAGCGCCGCGCCCCCCACGTGTTCCAGCTCGTCAGCTCGCGGGCGGGCAGGCGCGTGGCCCGCTTGAAGTCGCGGCCCTTGAAGTACGCGACCGGGAGCAGCGCCGTCTGCGTGACGGTCGCGGGGATGTCGAGCAGCTTCGCGATCTCGGCCTCGCGCGCGAGGTGCAGCGTCGTCCACGCCATGCCGAGGCCTCGCGCGCGCGCCGCGAGCATGAAGGACCAGGCGGCGGGCAGGATCGAGCCGTAGACGCTCGCCTGCGCCATCACGCCCGCGTTCTCGACGCGGCCTTCGATGCACGGAATCACGTGCACGGGGACCTCGTGCAGGTGATCGGCGAGGAAGAGCGCCGACTCGCGCACGCGCGCTTCCTGCGCCTTGCGCGGATCGCCCGGCGCGGTCCAGCGCGGACCGCCCGCCTCCTGCATCTTGAGATATCCCGCGAGCGTGTCCTTGTAGACGCGCGCGATCTCGGCGCGCTTGCCTGCGTCGGTGACGACCATGAAGTGCCAGCCCTGCGAGTTCGAGCCGGTCGGTGCCTGCAGCGCGATCTCGATGCACTCGGCGATCAGCTCCGGCGGAACCGGGCGCGAGAGGTCCAGGCGCTTGCGCACGGAGCGGGTCCGGGTCAGGAGCTCGTCGGTGGCTTTCAGGTCCATGGGCGTTCCTCCACGCGGTCCACCGCATTTCAGCACATCGCGCGCGCTCAGTCGTAGTCCTCGTTCAGCGCGAGCAGAAACGCGACCAGGCTCGCGGCGTCGTCGGGCGACAGGCGGATGTCGGCGAGCTCGGGCGCGCCGTTGCGCAGCGCGCCGTCGCGCTTCAGGTCGGAGCTCTGGCGGTACAGGTCGATGACCTCGCCGAACGTGTCGAACCCGCCGTTGTGCATGTACGGCCCCGAGTGACCCAGATCGCGCAGGCCGGGAGTCTTGAAGCGCGCGATCGACGCCTCGAGCAGGCCGTCCTTGTCGCGCTTCTCGCCGAGCGAGCGCTTGAGCGCGTTCTTGATGCGCCCCTGCACGGCCTTGAAGTCGCCGTTTCCCAGCACGTTCCAGACGCCGAGGTCGGTTCGCTCCGGAAATCCGGCGACGGCCGCCGCGCGAAACCGGCCGGTCGCGCCGGGATGGGTCGGAGTCGGTGGCAGGAACGCGTCGGGATCGAGCGCACGCGCGGTCCGGGACGGAATCTCGAGCCCGGCGAACGCGCCCGTTCCGTGCAGCGCGTCGTACTCGACCTGAGTCACGCCGGTGTTGTGGAGCCCGAAGTCGGTGAAGAACGGAGCGGGGTGACACGCGGCGCAGTTGCCGATCCCCATCTGCTCGGGCGCGTCGCCGGGGTGGGACGCACGCAGGAAGATGCGCAGGCCCGCGAGCTCACCGGGGCCGAACTCGAACGCCTGGCCGTGAAAGGCGAACGGGCCGTCGACGTCGACGACGAAGCGCGGCGAGGCGAGCGCGTCGAGCGCGGCCTCGAGCCGGCGCGTGAACGCCTCCGGGCGTTCGCCCTGCTTCGGCAGGCTCGGCAGACTGTTTCGCAACAGGAACCGGTCGAACGGCGAGCCGACGAACCGTCCCTCCGCATCGCGCGCGAACTCCAGCTGCTCGACGTAGATCGCGATCAGTCGCGAGACCGCGCGCACGATCTGCTCGTCGCTGGCCTTCTCGACGTCGAGGCGGAATTGGCGCGGTAGGTGCAGCTCCTCGGGCACGCGCTCGTCGTCACCCGCGAAGACGCGCCGATAGGGGCCGCCGAACTCCTGCGCGAGCTCGCCGCTTCCGTCGTCGGCGCGAATCACCCGCGCGATGTGCGCGACGGCGCGCTTGCGCTCGTGGGGTAGCCAGCCGTAGTTGCGGCCGGTCAGGGTTCCGCGCACGAGCGAGGCCATCGTCGCGAACTCGCCGTCGAAGTGGAGGAGCAGCCCGCCCCGGCGCTTCAGGGACGCATTCACGAGCGCCGGCGAGTTGCGCGGAGTGTGCGTCGCGCCGTCCTCGCGAAGCGGAACGGGGCTGCGCCGCGCGAAGTCCGCATACGTGCGGATCCCGCCGCCCTCGTCGAAGACCGGGAACCCGAGCGCGTCTACGACGAGCTGCTCGTCCACCAGGTGGCAGGAGCGGCAGTTCATCGACAGCCCTTCGAACGGGCCGGGCAGGGCGTCGCCGGTGGTCTCGGTGATCGCGACGGCGGGGTCGCCGCCGTCGAGCGGCCGGTTCACGTCGGCGGCGCCGTTCCGCGCGAAGAACTCGGCGAAGCGGGTCTCGAGGAAGAGCCGCTCGCCGAGCGCGACCTCGGCGGGATCTGCGTCCTGCGCTTGAGCGAACACGGCCAGAAGGGAGAACACGCCGACGAGGATCGGGAGCAGGAGCTTCATGGGAGGCGCAGCTTAGCTGAAGATGATTCTCATTATCAACTAAGACCGGCGGCGCCGCTTGTTTCGACGGGGTGCGAACCCGTATAACCACGGCTCGACGCGGCCGAGCCGCGCAAGGAGATCTTCATGAAGGCGCTCGTCACCCGGGAGATGAACCAGTACGCGGTCGAGGACGTGACCCTCGATCCGCCCAAGGCCGGCGAGCTGCGCGTGAAGATGGGCGCCACGGGCGTCTGCCACTCCGATCTGTCAGTGATCAACGGCACGCTGCCGCTCGGCAAGCCGATGGTGCTCGGCCACGAGGGCGCGGGCGTGATCGCGGAGATCGGCGCGGGTGTGACCGGCTTCAGCATCGGCGATCACGTGGTGCTGTCGTTCGCTCCCGCGTGCGGCGTGTGCTCGTTCTGCAAGAACCAGCAGCCGCAGTTCTGCAGCGTGGGCGCGCCGCACGGCCGCATGCTCGACGGAACCGCCCGCATGCACGACAAGTCGGGCGCGGACCTGGGCGTGATGCAGTTCCTGGGCTGCATGGCGGAAGAGGTGATCGTGCCCGCGATCAGCGCCTGCGTGATCGACAAGTCGATCCCGCTCGACAAAGCCGCGCTGGTCGGCTGCGGCGTGATGACGGGCGTGGGCGCGGCGATCAACACCGCGAAGGTGACGCCGGGATCGTCGGTCGCGGTGTTCGGCTGCGGCGGAGTCGGTCTGTCGATCATCCAGGGCGCGCGGCTCGCAGGCGCCTCGAAGATCATCGCCGTCGACGTCGCGGACAAGAAGCTCGAGATGGCGCGTCACTTCGGTGCGACGCACACGGTGAATGGAGCCAAGGAGAGCTCGGTCATGAAGTGCAAGGAGTTCACGGGCGGCCTCGGCCCGGACTTCACCTTCGAGGCCGTCGGCATCCCGCAGCTGATGATGGAGGCCCACGCCGCCGGCCGCCGCGGCGCGACCACCACGATCGTCGGCGTCGGCAAGCTCACCGAGCAGGTGCCCTTCAACGCGCTGATGCTCTCGATGGAGGGCAAGACCATCAAGGGCAGCTTCTACGGCGACACGAACTTTCGCGCGGACTTCCCGATGCTCCTCGACCTGTATACGGGCGGAAAGCTGAACCTCGACGACATGGTGAGCGCCACCTATTCGATCGAGGACGCGGCGCGCGCGATCCAGGACCTGGAGAAGGGCGTCAACGCGCGAGGCGTGATCGTCTACCGCTGAGCT
>CAZMKX010000194.1:0-2747 GCA_964566375.1 uncultured Myxococcales bacterium | reverse complement strand
GAGCAGAAGTACGGCGAGGATGCCCACGCAGGCGCTCTTGCGGCGGTCGCCGAGCTGATCGGCGGCGCGTGCCTCGACGTTCTGGGCCGGCGCGAGCCGCTCGCCCGAGGCGAGGCCGGCCGTGGCGAGGTGATCTGCTTCATCGCGCGCGAGCCGCGCGACGTCGACTTCCACGCCAAGGGGCTGCCTGCGCTGGAGCGCGTCGTGCGCGAGCGGCTGGCGCGAAACGCCCAGCGTGTCGCGTATCCGTACATCCGCAAGCTTCCGCCGCTGCCGATCGGCATTGCGTTCGTGCAGCGCAATCCGATCGTCGCGCCGCTCTCGCAGGTCCGCCTCGGGATGGACGAGGCGCGCGACGACGCGCGGCTCAACGCGCAGATCGCGCGGCGCGCGCGCCGGCGCGACTTTCTGGACGTGCTGATCCAGGGGAAGCTCCGCTCGGTCTACGAGCCGGTCGTCGACGCGACGTCGCTCACCGTCTTCGGCTACGAGGCGCTCGTTCGCGGCGCCGAAGGCGGACCGTTCGCGACGCCGTTCGAGCTCTTCGGGATCGCAGCCGAGGAAGGCCTGCTCTTCGAGCTCGACTGCCAGTGCCGCCGCGCCGCGGTGGAAGGCGCGATCGACTTTCCCGAGGGCGCGAAGCTGTTCATGAACATTCGCCCGACCGCCATCCACGACCCGAGCTTCCAGCCCGACGCGCTCACGCGAACGCTCGAGCGGTGTGGCCTCGCCCCGTCGGACGTGGTGTTCGAGATCTCCGAGCAGGAGTCGATCGAGAACTACGAGATCTTCCGCGAGGCGCGCGACAACTACGGCAAGCTCGGCTTCCAGTTCGCGCTCGACGACACCGGCGCGGGCTACGCGAGCCTCGAGGCGGTGCTCGAGCTGGCGCCCGAGTTCATCAAGGTCGACCGCGCGTTCGTGCGCGGCATCGACCAGGACTCCGCGCGCCAGAACATGCTGCGCGCGTTCCAGGCGATCGCGCTCGACATGAACGCGCGCATCATCGGCGAGGGACTCGACACGCTCGAGGAGCTGCAGACGCTCGGCCGGATGGGCATTCCGTTCGGGCAGGGCTGGCTCTTCGGCAAGCCGGCGCCGCTTCGCGCGGATGGGTCGTATTCCGACTGACTTCGTCCGGCTTCGCCTCGCTGCGCGCCGCTTCGCCGCTTGCGGACCGGACGCGAGGGCGGCCTCGCGTCCGGTCGTCGTGTGACTCACCGTTCGCCGAGCGTCGTGGCTCGAGGGTCGTCAGTTCGCGAGCTTCGCGCGCACGATCCGGTCGCCCTTGAAAGTGCCGATCACGAGCTCGTCGCCGATGCGCAGCGCGGCCGTGCCCGCGCCCATCGGCGGGCCGCTGTTCTCGTAGAGCGCGTGCGGCTTCAGCGTCTCGGGATCGAGCTCGACGATCGAGTAGTGGAACGCGCACGCGCCGCGCTCGACCTCGCCGCAGGCGAGCACGTCGCGGAGCGGCGCGTTGTGCGAGGCGACGAGCAGGCTGCCGTCCGGGCTCCACAGGATGTTGTCGGGGCTCGCGATCTCGACCGTCGCGAGCAGCTCTCCCGTCTTGCGCGAGATCTTGCGCACCTCGTCGCCGAGGTACAGATCGACGTAGAGACTCCCGCCGTCCGCCGAAGCCGTGATGCCATTCGGCATCGCACCATCGCTCTGCGGCACCTTCGTCCAGCCCGAGTCCGCGTGCCATTCCAGCACCCAGCCGGTCGAAAGCCCGAGCAGCGACTTCAGGATCGGCAGCGTCGTGCCGCCCTTCGCGAACATGTGCGTGGTGACGAAGCCGCCGTCGGGAAGCGCGGCGACGTCGTTCAGGAACGAGCCCTCCGGCGCGACGACGCAGCCGCGCCACGCGAGCCCCGGCGCGCCCGGCGTGTCGTCCACCTCGAAGAGCTCTATCGACTCGCGTCCACCGTGGTTCACCACCAGGAGCGCGAGCGCGCCGTCGGGCCGCCGCGCGAGCGAGAGACCGTGCGGGCTGAGCTTCTCGCCGGGAGCGCCGGGGCACTCCGGATCACCCCAGCCTGCCGTGGGCGCGAGGCCGGGCGACGAGGCGCCCCCGAACGCGGGCGTGATCGCGTCCGTCGCGAGGTCGAAGAACACGATGCTCCCCGGCGTCGCGCCGTCCATCGTGCCCATCTGCGTGAACACCAGCGCGCCGCTCGCGGGAAGCTGCGCGAGATCCTCCGGGTTCTGGAAGCCGCAGACGGGGCGCGCGTCGTCCGTCGCCGCGCAGTCGACGACCGGCGGCAGCGGCTCGGCGCACCCGGCGAGCCCGAGCGCGAACATCGCGATCCGTGCGAAGACCGCCTCGCGCGTGCTCATTTCAGGATCGCCAGCACGGGTGCGTGGTCGCTCGCGCCTTTGCCTTTGCGTTCTTCGCGGTCGATCACGACGTCCTCCAGCCTCGGCACGAGCGGCCGCGTGACCAGCACGTGGTCGATGCGCAGCCCCTTGTTCTTCGGAAAGCCGAGCTCGCGGTAGTCCCACCACGTGAACGCGATGCGCTCCGGATGGCGGGCGCGAAAGCCGTCCACGAGTCCCCAGTCGAGCACGCGCTGCAACGCCGCGCGCTCCGCTTCGCTGCACAGCACCTGACCACGCCACGCCTCGGGGTCGTGCACGTCGATGTCGGCGGGCGCGACGTTGAAGTCACCGACCAGCGCGAGCGGCAGGGCGGCGTCGGCCTCGCGCTCGAGCAGCTTTCGCAGTCGCTCGAACCACTCCAGCTTGAA
>CAZMKX010000193.1:0-6920 GCA_964566375.1 uncultured Myxococcales bacterium | reverse complement strand
TGGTCGGCGCGTTCCTGGCGTCGCGCATGCAGCTCGCCGAGGGCGGGTGGGGCGCCTGGCTGCTCGAGACGCTCGTCCCGAACGCCGGCGCCGACCGCGTCGCCGTGACCCAGGACGCGGAGCCGCGACTCGTTCTGGTGTCGGGGGAGGCGGGCTCGGTGGGGATCTACGACGCGCTCTCGGGCGCGTTCCTGCGCAACATCAACGACGTGGGATTGTTCCCGGGCGTCGTCTCGGCGCCGTGGCGCTGATGCTCGACCCGGCCATCGACTGGATCCTGCGCGGTGGCCTGGCGCTGCTCCTCGTTTCGTCCGCGGGGCACAAGCTCCGCGACCTCGACGCGTTCCGCGGGGCGTTGGGCGGGTACGACCTGCTTCCCGAGCGCGCGCTCGGCTTCGCGTCCTGGGTGGTCGTCGGATCCGAGCTCGCGATCGCGGGCGCGCTGCTGCTCTCGCCGATCGGCGGGCTGGCGGCCGCCTCACTGCTCGCGGTGTACACCGCCGCGATCGCCGTCAACCTGGTTCGCGGCCGGCGCGAGATCGACTGCGGCTGCTTCGGTCCGGCCGCGCGACAGCCGCTCTCGACCGCGCTCGTCGCGCGCAACGCCGCGCTGATCGCCCTCGCGCTCGCGTCTGTGCTCCCGGTCGCGCCGCGTGCTCTCGTCTGGCTCGACGGGCTCACGATCGCCGCCGCGCTCGTGCTCTCCGCGCTCCTGAACGCGACGCTGAACACCCTGCTCATCAACGGTCCGCGCCTGCGCGCGCTGCGGAGCGCGTGATGGAGCAGGCGCTGTGGATCTCGAACCTGCTGCTCTGGATCGCGGTGCTCGGCCTCGGGGCCGTCGTGTTCGCGCTCGTGCGGCAGATCGGCGTGCTCTACGAGCGCGTTGCGCCGGCGGGCGCGCTGATGCTCTCGGGCGGCCCGAAGGTCGGCGACGTCACGCCGCGCTTCGCGCTCGAGGACGTGTTCGGCCGCGCGGTCGCGCTCGGCGGCGACGATCCGAACGGCCTCGGCACGCTCCTGCTCTTCGTCTCGCCGACGTGTCCGGTCTGCAAGACGCTTCTGCCGGTCGCGAAGTCGCTCGCGTCGCGCGAGTCGTCGCGGGTGCGGCTGGTCTTCGCGAGCGACGGTGCGGGCGAGGATCACGCCGGCTTCGCGCGCAAGCACGCGCTCGAGGGCTTCCCGTACGTGGTCTCGACCGAGCTCGGCCTCGCGCACCAGGTCGGCAAGCTCCCCCACGCGGTGCTCTGGGACGCGGGCGGCGTCGTGCGCGCGAAGGGGCTCGTGAACTCGCGCGAGCACCTGGAGAGTCTGTTCGAAGCGATGGATCGCGGCGTGGCCTCGATCCAGGAGTTCGTGGCCCGATCCGGAGGTTCGCGATGAGCTGGCTCGATTCACTTCTGGAACGATCGGCGCGACACAGTGCGCGCCGCATCTCGCGGCGCAGCTTCCTCGCGCGCCTGGGCGGCGCGCTCGTCGGCGGCTCGGCGCTCCCGCTCCTGCCGGTCTCGCGCGCGCTCGCGGGCGCCGGCTCGGGATCGCGCGCGCCTGCACCCCGCGAGCCCGGCATCGACGGGCCGGCCGGGGATCCGTCGAGCTGCGAGTACTGGCGCCACTGCGCGATCGACGGCTTTCTGTGCAGCTGCTGCGGCGGCAGCCAGACCACCTGTCCGCCGGGCACGCAGATGGCGCCCGTCACCTGGATCGGCACGTGCCGCAATCCCGCGGACGGCGTGGACTACGTGATCAGCTACAACGACTGCTGCGGAAAGGACTACTGCGGCCGCTGCATCTGCAACCGCAACGAAGGCGACAAGCCGGCGTACATCACGCCGCGCGCGAACGACATCAACTGGTGCGTCGCTGCCGAGAGCACGGTCTACAACTGCTCGACCGCGATCGTGATCGGCGTGGCGACGGCGACGCGCTAGCGGGTCTCACGCGATCGGCGAGAGACGACCGTCCGCGAGCTCGCCCATCGCAGGTGCGAACAGCGCCTGCGCGCGCTCCGCGCGGCGCACGAAGTAGCACAGCAGCTCCTCCTCGCGGCTGGCACCGGTCGCGCGCACGAGCGCGTCGAGCGACGCCAGGCCCTCGGCGAGCGACGCTGGCCGTCGGCCGAGAAGCGCGCCGAGCTCGTCCAGCTCCTGCGCGTCGAGGGTCGGCCCGAGCCGCTCCGCCAGACGAAGGTGCTCGAAGAGGCCCACGACGCCGTCGCGGCGGTGGGTGAGGAAGGGATCGCCGGGGCGCGCGAGCGGAAGCGCGCGGAGCTGCTCGACGGCGAGCGCGAAGAGCGCGGAGCGCGGGGTCGAGGGCGCCGGCTCGGGAAGCGCGGCGGGCGGAAGCGCGGTTCCCATCGCCTCGGCGAGCGCGGCGCAGGTCATCCGCGTGTAGAGCACCTCCCACGCGAGCAGCGTCGACACGTCGGCGGACGCTCCCGGCGCCTGGTTCGCCAGGACGAGGGCCGCGACCGTGCGGACCATCGCCGCGACCCGGTAGTAGCGCACGCGCGCGAGATCGACCGGAACCCCGGCCAGCTTCTCGTAGAGCGCGAAGCGCGCGGCCAGATCACCGAACGGTGTCGCCACGTCGCGAACGCAGACCCAGGCGAGATCCTCCAGCGGATCGCCGAAGTGCGCGAACTCCCAGTCGAGAACCGCAGTCACCCTGCCGCGCTGGAAGAGGAAGTTCCCCGGACCGGTGTCGCCTTGCAGGAGGGACGTGCGCTCCACGCGCGTGGGCTGGTTCCGCCGCAGCCAGCCGAGCGCGAAGCCGAGCAGGGGCTCGCGGCGGAGCACCAGCGCGTCGATCAGCTTCGCGCTCGCATCGAGCTCGAGCGCGGCTTGCTCCGGCGCAGTCACCGGCAGACGCAGCTCGTCGAGCCCGAGCTCCGCCGGTGGGAGCGCGTGCAGCTCGGCCAGACACTCCATGAAATGCGCCGCGACGCGCTCGCGCTCCTCCGCGTCCTCGATGCGGTGGAAGTCGCTCCGTCCGGGAACGCGCTCCATCAGGATCGCCTTGTGCGTGCGCGAGAAGCCGAGGATGCGCGGTACCGGAACCGCCGTCGGCCCGAGCGCGCCGAGCACGCGCGCCTCGCGCTCGAGCGAGTACTGGGCATTGATCCCGAACCCCGGACCCCGGTCGCAGCGCAGGAAGAGCGCCTCGCTCGAGCCGTCGGGGCGCGCGACGTCGATGGCCCACGCCTCGCGCACCGTGGGCTGCCGGGCGCACTGCGTGATCCGCCCGCCCGCGGTCTCCTCGATCCAGCGGCGCAGCGCGTCGGCGTCCGGACCGACCAGACTCACAGGTTGTAGCCCTCCTCGCCGTGGATCGAGATGTCGAGCCCACGAGTCTCGTCGGACTCGTCGACGCGAAGGCCGGTGAGCGCCATCACGCCGCGCAGAATTCCCCAGGTGAGCGCGGCGGTGTAGACCACGGCGAAGATCGCGGCCGCGAGCTGGAGACCGAGCTGTCGCCCCATCGCGAGCCCGACCTGGTTCCCGCCGAAGGTGTCCGACGCGAAGAAGGCGACGAGAATCGTGCCGAGGAATCCGCCCACGCCGTGCACGCCGAAGACGTCGAGTGAGTCGTCGTAGCCGAGGCTCCGCTTGACCTTCGTGGAGGCGAACCAGCAGGTCGCCGCGGACGAAGCGCCGATCGCGAGTGCGCCGACGGGTCCGATGAAGCCCGACGCCGGCGTCACTGCGGCGAGTCCCGCGACCGCGCCCGTCGCGACGCCGAGAACGGACGGTCGACCGAACGTGCGCCACTCGATCGCCATCCAGACGAGCGCGGCGGCGGACGCCGAGACGTGCGTGGCGACGAGCGCGGTTGCCGCGACACCGTTCGCGGCGAGTGCGCTGCCGCCGTTGAAGCCGAACCAGCCCACCCACAGCATGCCCGTTCCGGTCACGGTCATGGTCAGGTTGTGCGGCGGCATGGCGGTGCGCGGATAGCCGCGACGCGGACCGATCACGATGCACGCGACGAGCGCGGCGACTCCCGCGGTGATGTGCACCACGATCCCGCCGGCGAAGTCGAAGACACCGAGGTCGGCGAAGAGCGCTCCCTGCCCACCCCAGACCATGTGACAGATCGGCAGATACACGGCGACGAGCCAGAGGGTGCTGAAGAGCAGCAGCGCGCTGAACTTCATGCGCTCCGCGAATGCGCCGACGATCAGCGCCGGCGTGATGATCGCGAACGTGAGCTGGTAGGCGAAGAAGAGCGGCTCGGGGATCGTGCCCCAGAGCGAGCTGCCGCCGATTCCGGCGAGGAACGCCTTCGAGAGCCCGCCGACGAACGAGTGCAGGCCGATCGCGCCCTTCTCGTAGCCGGACGGCTCGAAGGCCACGCTGTAGCCGAACGCGAGCCAGATCAGCGTCACGAGCGCGGTCAGCGCGAAGCACTGCATCAGCACGGACAGCACGTTCTTCGCGCGCACCAGGCCGCCGTAGAAGAGCGCGAGTCCCGGCAGCGTCATGAACAGCACGAGCGCGGTCGAAACCAGGATCCAAGCGGTGTCCCCGCTGTCGAGCGCCGACACGTTTCCCATCTTGCGAACTCCCTCCTGCGCGCCTTTATACCGCGGAGCAGAGTCCCGGGTGTTGCGTTTATCATGCGGATCCCCAAGACGGAGGCTGCATTGACCGACCCGGCCCGCGATCTCGACGCGCTCGACTTCTACAGCGGCGACACCTACGAGCGGAACGGCTATCCGCACGCCGAGTGGGCGCGGCTCCGCCGCGAAGCCCCGGTGTACTGGACCGAGCGCGACTCGCTGGTGCCGTTCTGGGCGATCACGCGCCACGAGGACATCGTCTCGATCTCACGCCAACCGAAGCTCTGGCAGAACGCGCCCCGGCTCGCGGTCTTTCCCGAGCTCGAGAAGGAGGTCGAGCGGCGCGTCGCGGAGGGGCAGCCGCGCATGGAGCAGCAAGCGCGCCACCTCCTCAACATGGACCCGCCCGATCACGGCCGGTATCGCAAGACGGCGAGCTCGCACTTCACGCCGCGCGCGCTCGAGCCCAAGCGCGCATCGGTCGAGCGCATCGCGAAGCGCATCCTCGACGAGTTCGCGAACGGCGGAAAGTCGACGGTCGCCGACTTCGTCGAAGGCGTCTCGGTGCGACTGCCGCTCGAGGTCCTGCTCGAGATGCTCGGCGTTCCGCAGGAGGACTGGAAGCTGATGTTCCAGTGGACCAACGAGACGATCGGAGCGACCGACCCGGAGTACCAGCAGGGACAGAGCGCGCTCGAGACCGCGGAGCGCTCGCGCATGCAGCTCTTCGGCTACTACATGAAGATGGCGGAGGAGCGGCGAAAGCGGCCGACCGACGACATCGTCTCGGTGATCGCGAACGCGAGAATCGACGGGCAGCACCTGCCGCCGCTCGAGCTGCTCTCGTTCTACTACGTGCTCGTCGTCGCGGGGAACGAGACGACACGCAACGCGACGACCGGCGGCGTGCTCGCGTTGATCCAGAATCCCGGCGAGCTCGCGAAGCTGAAGAAGAACCCGGCGCTCATCCACTCGGCGGTCGAGGAGATCGTGCGCTGGACGTCCCCCGTGATCCAGTTCTGCCGCACCGCCCGCGAGGACACGGAGGTTCGCGGCCAGAAGATCCGCGCGGGTCAGTCCGCGTGTCTCTTCTATCCGTCGGCGAACCGCGACGAGTCGGTGTTTCCCGACGCCGACGTCTTCCGCGTCGACCGCGACCCCAATCCGCATCTCGGCTTCGGGATCGGCGAGCATTTCTGCATGGGCGCGAACCTGGCGCGGCTCGAGCTCGAGGTCGTGATCGGTCAGCTCGTGGAGCGCCTCGAGGAGATCGAGCTCGTCGGTCCCGTGCGCCGCCTGCGCTCGAGCTTCGTCGGCGGCGTGAAGTCGATGCCGATCCGCTACAAGCTGCGCGCCGGCGGCTAGAAGCGGAACGGGCGGCGTGCGCGGGGTTGCCGCACACACCGCCCCCTCGCTGCGCGCCCGGGCGCGCGAGCCGCGGGGAGTCGCGCGAGCTAGTTCTCCACTGGCGTGACCACCGTCCCGTGGTCGATGATCTCCAGCGAGCCTTTGCCGTTGGAGTTGACCTTGATCTTGATGTCCGGGGCGTTGGCGAACGCGGCGATCATGCTTGCGACCTGGTCCGCCGAAACCTCCGCGAAGATGTCATTGCCCGAGCACTTGGCGGTGACCCTCCCGTGCGCCTTCGCCGCGTTCACCTTGGCGTTGACCGAACACTTCTGCGGATAGACCGTGAGATCGAGATTCCGGGCCGGCGTGTCGGAGTTGATGATCAGGCGCAGCTCGGAGTACTCGTGCTGCTTGATCTCGATCGTGTCGTCCCCCGCCTTCGCGTGGTTCGGCAGGTCGGCCCGGTACTGGATGATGACGGTGTCGGGGACGCCGGCGGTCTGCGTGCCGTCGTGGCTCTCCACCTCGCCGTTCACCGCGAAGTCGCTCCCGATCAGGAGCACGAAGGCTTCGTTGTGGTCGATCGGATCGTGCGTGTCGTCGACGTAGAACTCGCCTTGCAGCCGCGGATTGCCGCCTCCGGCCGCCGCGCCCGTCGCGTAGCCGACGAGTCCTCCTGACAAGAATGCAGCCATTGCGAACCTCGCGAATCTCATCTCGATCTCCTCTTTGAAATCCCGTACGCGCCGACCCACGGCGCCGAATGACCCTGGGCACGTCGCACTGCACGCGACATGCCATCGAGCGATTCAGGCCGGGACCTGCCGGGCGCAAGCGGGCGCGCGACCGAGGCAACGAACCGCGCTTGCGCGGTAAATTGTCACGCGTGGCTTGGCGGGTCGCGTAGACTGGCCTCGCACACGCCCGAACCGGAGATCCGCCTTGCACGAGAGTCCGACCTGGATCCGCTGGGAGACGCTGACCAAGAAGCAGTTCGACGCGATCGACC